>JALUYN010000712.1 GCA_027012915.1 Cellvibrionaceae bacterium | reverse complement strand
TCACGAGCTGCGCTCGCCGCTGGCGCGCCTGCAAGTCGCTCTGGCCATTGCCCAACAAAAAGCAAACGACGAAATTACCGACGAACTCAATCGAATCAAGGAAGCCGCAGACTACCTAAACGACGTGATATCCAATATTCTTTCACTACCCGTAATGGACCAACAGGGGTGGGCGCTGGAAGATATAGTCGAGCTCAGCGCCATGCTGTCGGTGGTCGCGGATCAGAATTCCGAGGAAGCAAAAGAAAAGCAAGTTGAGATCCACTTCGACAATCGGGTCGGCGAAGCCCTGATTATGAGCCGCGGCAACACGCTGGTAAGTGTATTCGACAATATTCTACGCAATGCCATCCGCTACACCCGCGAAAACTCGGATATCAACATCCAGCTGGCAAGAAAAAACCGCGATTTCTTTGCGATCAGTGTCACCGATCACGGCCCTGGCGTCGATGAAAAGGACCTGAAAGGTATCTTCGAACCCTTCTTCCGTACGTGCGAAGCTCGTGACCGGGAAAGTGGTGGTTATGGCCTGGGGCTAGCCATCGCGCAACGCACAGTGCTATTGCACAAAGGAAAAATCGAAGCATTCAATAACCATTGCGGCAAAGGACTCACTGTGGAGATACTGCTTCCCGTGTGCGACATCGATTGAGCTTTTCAAACTGGGCTCTTGCTTTGACCGGAGCCCTCTTTTCTAAGACTTCTCAGACTCAACCCATAGGCCATGTAAGACAGCTCACGAACTGGTGCGCTAATTTTCCTTATCGTCCAAATAGCGGTGATCGTCGAACGTTCTCACCAGATCCGGTCGCAACACAGTTACAACCGTTGCCACCGAGCAATTGATAAAACCCTCGGGAAACATCATTAACAACAGCAAATAACTGTACTCTGCAAACAACTGTTGCAGGTGAACTTCAGCAAATATCTGTAAATAGAGCCAACTCACCGCACCAACGCATAGCAACGTTGGCACCGCACCAAAGAAGGCAGCACCGAACAAATAAAAGAACATATTGGCCTGTGGGATGCGGTTGATTAGCTTCAAAAGAGCACTGACCACCGCTACAGGCACCATCACCATAGTGAGGTATTCGAAGGGCAGTAGCGTCCAGGACTGGTCGTTAAACAGGTGCCCAAGCAACAGCGCCCCCATTCCAACAATCAGGGCCAAAGCGCTGCCAAACACCATTACCACCACATTCATTGCTATCGGATGCAATAACAGGGTCCCTCGAACCTCGAGCTGCAGTTGCCAGAACAGCGCCAGAATAACGATGGCGGCGAACAAAGCGTGTTGCCGTTCTTGATTACTCTTCACAAGTTGCCAGGGTGCCCTTACCAATGCCAATAGCACGGTAACGGTAGACATCAGGCATGCCAGCCAGATCGTTTCCCAACCCCAAACTACGTTAAAGCTCACAGTCTCTCATCCGAAAAAATTCTGTTCTGCAATACCAGCCCGAATCACATATTCACTGCGGCAATTCAGAGCGCCAATAGTTGCCGCCATATTTTTGGCAGCGGCAAGAACCCGCCACCAAAACTCCGCCATGAGTGTCATAACACTGGCGAACCGAGTTGATTGCGCGGCACCCAGAAAAATGTAACCCATTGTTTTATAAGGATAAAAATACGCGATCTAGAATTTGGCACATTTTTCGCTAAATATCCCTAAGAACGATACCTTTTGGTCAATACGCCAACCAACTGCAGATGCGATTGATCGAGATAACAACAGTAGGATCACATTATGGTCACATCGGTCAGAACTCACGGAAATGCTGTCACCACGAAGGGCAACACCATTCGTTTGCGTACGCCGGTCAGACACAATGATACATCAGAAACGCTGCTGCATTTGACCCAGCAACTCCAAACTTCGCTGGAGTTGAATCGAATATTGGATATATTCTTTGAACAGCTGCAATCTATTGTCCCTGTACGAGGTATGCTCTACAAAAATTCGGGTATTCTGCGACAGGACTATTCTCACGGTATTGAAAGCGCCCACCATGTCGATTATCGCCTTAATCTTCAGCAAGAAGATCTGGGTGAATTAACCTTTTCCCGGTCGCGCCGATTCTCCGAGCCCGAGCTGGAAACCATTGAAGGCCTGATAGGCGCCCTGATTTTTCCTCTGCGCAACGCAGTACATTATCGCCAGGCGCTAATGAGCGCCTTGCACGACCCTCTGACAGGTGCTGGTAATCGAGCAGGCATGGATCAATCGCTAGAGCGAGAACTGTTGCTCGCGCGCCGCTACAGCCAACCACTGTCCCTGTTGGCCATCGACATCGATTTCTTCAAACAGGTGAACGACAACTACGGCCATTCAGCCGGTGATGAAGTTCTTAAAGAAATCGCCCGAAGTATCTCCGTAGTTACACGTCAGACCGATATGACCTTCCGTTACGGAGGTGAAGAATTTGTGGTCATTCTCAATAACACCGACCTGAAAGGCGCGACAGTGATTGCCAATCGTGTCCGCAAATTTATCGAGAACATCAAAATCGAAACCCACAATGAATTGATCAAGACAACGGTGAGCATTGGTATCAGCTGTCTGCGAGATACCGATAACGCCAAGAGCCTTTTTGACCGCGCCGATAAAGCGCTTTACAGCGCCAAACGGAATGGTCGAAATCGCGTGGAACAAGAAGACACCTAAGAAGCTTCATCACGCACAACAGCAGCCCTGTTCCCCTCCTTCCTAACAGGGTCTGCTTCCCTCTATCTTCAATTTCAAAATACTCTTTAATCTGCAGAATCCTCAAGCCCTATTTGCCCAGGTTTTACCGTAAAAAACCGAAATACGACCCATTGTCATTTGTTAAACAGCCCCACAAAGAAATAAAAATATTTCTTATTAGCATTTCCAACCCATTGTTTTTAAAGGATTTTTTTGACATTCATCATTTGCTAACCTAGACTACTTCTAGCTGGTAAAAAAACCCACCAAAACACTAAGATTTATGAGGTTTCTCATGAAAGGCGATGCAAAAGTCATTGGTTATCTGAATCGTGTGCTCACCCTTGAGCTCACATCAATCAATCAGTATTTCCTCCATGCGCGTATGTATCGCAATTGGGGGCTCGATGAGCTCAATAGCAAGAGCTACAAGAAATCCATCAAGGATATGAAACAGGCCGATGATCTGATCGAGCGGATTCTTTTCTTGGAAGGGCTACCCAATCTTCAACATCTCGAAAAAATTCGCATCGGCGAACACACTAAAGAAATGCTGCAGTGCGACATGGACTTCCAACACGAACAAATTGCACTGCTGAAGGAAGCTATTGCCTGCTGTGAAGAACAACAGGATTACGTCAGTAGAGATATTTTTGAAGATATTCTCGGCTACGAAGAAGAGCACGTGGACTGGATCGAAGCACAAGAATATCTGATCGATAACGCTGGTATTGAAAACTACCTGCAATCACAAATGTAACAAGCACCGCTAACGACCGGAGATAATGACGATGAAAGGCAACACTAAAGTAATTGACGCACTGAACGGTTTGCTTGGCTTTGAGTTGGCGGCCATGGACCAGTATTTTATCCACTCTCGCATGTATGACGACTGGGGAATTTCGAAGCTCTACGAGCGCATCGACCACGAGTTTGATGATGAGAAAGGCCACGCCGCCGCTTTGATCGAGAGAATTCTGTTTTTGGAAGGCACGCCAGATATGGTGACCCGCCCTCCCATCAAGGTCGGAAAAGACGTTCCAGAGATGCTGAAAAACGATCTGGAAGTGGAATATGCAGTAGACAATGCCCTAAAAGGCGCGATCAAAATCTGCGAAGACGAGCAGGACTATCAGAGCCGTGAAATTCTGGAAAAACTGTTGGAAGACACTGAAGTCGATCATGCTTGGTGGCTTGAGAAGCAACTCGGGCTTATCGACAAAATTGGTCTGCCCAACTACATTCAATCGCAGATGTAAATTCAGGTCTCTACGTTAAGCAAAAATGCCGCATTACTGCGGCATTTTTTATGGCTCAATGAACAGTTTGTATCAGAACTGATGAACAACCTTTACCGAGCCATCTACAGCACCGGAATCGATATAGCCGATCAATGCCGGATTCTCAGACACCAATTTTCTTACATCGGTATCACTACCTGACTGTTTCGGCGGGGTACCCTTACCGGTGAACAACAGCTGAGCCCAATATGCCTTAATCTGTTGATCGTTCTTTTTCAGGATTGTCGCCACAAAAGTGCTTCGAGCAGCAGCCCCCTCAGCCTGATCTACAGGGATCGCCTCGGAACCGTCCGGAAACGATTTTTTCTTTCCCAGGAAGATCCGGGAAATACTTGCCTCATTCAAGGCGTTAGCGTTACTCGGGTGAACGATTACCGCCACACCGGCACTAACCGCACTCGCCCCCCCCAAGCCAGCTCCAATCAGAGTGGCAGCGACCAATGATTTAAACGCTTTCATTTTCATATTCTGCATTCCTCCGATTAGAAAATCACATCAACGCCAACGGACATCAAGTCCACTTCGTTGCTATCGCCATAACCAAAGCCTCCAACAGAGTCTTTCAAAACACTGTCAGACTCATCACTTCGAGTGAGGTATTCAGCCTTTAATGCGGCATTGGCGTGAAAATCCCAGCGCACACCCAAGGTCCAGGTCTCTGAACTGTTGTCCGCGTCACTGCTAAGCCCCACAACTTCGTCGGACATAGTCTCATCCGATACCGTATAGGTAATGTGCGGAGTGAAATCCCCCAAACGTATACCCGTTGACAAGTACCAAACGTCACTGCCATCATTACCGGCAAGTTGATCGGTACCCAGTGGATCATCCAACGAAGTCATAGTGTATTCCGCCACCACAAACACATTATCGAAAGTCATATGTGCGGCGACACCGGCAAAGTCGAAGGCTATCGGATTATCAGAAGTCCCCTGAACCGTTCCCATGCGAGAAAAGATCGGGGCGCTGACTTCTGCTTCAGTGGTCATATAGGTCGCTCTAAGCTGCAACCAGTCGTTACCCACCTGAACCAC
>JALUYN010000711.1 GCA_027012915.1 Cellvibrionaceae bacterium | reverse complement strand
ACTTACCGCGGCGTCTATGGCTTTGGTGTAGGCCGCATTGTCAAAAAAATCACCATCGCTGATGGCCTTATTGATGCGGGTGTAGTTTTGATACACGACGCGACCGGCTCCCAATGTCATGTGGCCCACTTCGGAATTGCCCATCTGGCCCTCGGGAAGGCCAACAGCCATGCCGGAGGTGTGGATTAGGGTCTTGGGGTTGTTATTCCACAGGGAGTCCCAGGTGGGGGAGTTGGCTGTGCTGATAGCGTTGTGTTTGGATTGGTCGGAGTGGCCGAAGCCGTCGAGGATCAGCAGAACCAGAGGTTTTTTTACAGCAGTCATAGGGTTTTGGTCGTGTTTCAAACAAAGAGGGGCGATTTTAGCTTCTTTGGGCTACCAACTCCACGTTTGATATAGATGGTGTATACTGCGTCGCTTTCCGGCAGAGCCCGGGCTTCTAGGTTGTCTAGACTCGCGCTGGCCTTCAAACGACGGGATTAGTATTCGTGGAACAGTTTTTTGTATTTGTCGGCGAGCAATGGTTGCTGGTCAGTGTGTTGATTGCTCTGGTGTTTGGCTACTTTTGGACCGAGGGTACCAAGGCGGGGAAAGTTCTTTCGAGTCATGCGGCGACTCTCTTGATCAATAATGATGAAGCTCATGTGCTGGATATCCGCGAAGCCAAGGAGTACAAACAGGGCAGTATCGTTAAGAACGCTATGCACATTCCCCACAATCGCGTGGTTGAGCGCATGTCAGAGTTAGAGCCCCACAAGGCAAAAACCATTCTGCTGGTTGATCAGATGGGGCATCACGCCGCCGCCGTAGGTCGTTCTCTGCAAGCGAAGGGCTTTACTGTATCGCGTTTGCAGGGCGGTGTTGCGGAGTGGACCAATCAGAAATTGCCGCTGATTAAGTAATCGGTAACATCGCTTATGAAAGAAGTTACTATCTATACCAGCCGATTTTGTCCCTATTGCATCCGTGCGCTGCAATTACTGAAACAAAAGCCGGTTAACCTCAAGCAGATCTCCGTGGATGGAGATGTTCAGGCACGTCGTGAAATGATGGCTAAGAGTCGTCGTCAAACCGTGCCCCAGATCTGGGTTGGCGAGCGTCATATAGGCGGTTGCGACGATCTGGTGGCTTTGGACCGTGCCGGAGAACTCGACGCTTTATTGGCGAGCTAAAAAATTATGGGTGAGCCGTTGAAAAGCCTGCGCGTTATCCCCATGTGAACTTAAACGCATTATTTTTTAATAAAAACAACACCTAGGAAACTACCATGGCCGAAGAACAAACCGCCAACGCCCCGGAACAGCAATTCGCAATGCAGCGTCTGTATATCAAAGATTTGTCTTTCGAGGCGCCCATGGGAGCGGAAGCGTTCCGCAAGCAGTGGAAGCCACAGGTTAATCAGGACCTGAATACCAAGACCGCCAAGATCGAAGACGATCTGTACGAAGTGGTTCTGACCATCACTGTCACGGTGAAACTGGAAGACGAGACTGCTTTCCTGGTGGAAGTTCAGCAAGCGGGTCTGTTTGGTGTTAAGGGTATTGAAGGTCAGCAGTTGGCTCAGGTGCTGAACACCGTATGTCCGAACATCCTGTTCCCGTACGCTCGTGAAGCCATCGACAATGCTGTAACCAAAGGCAGCTTCCCTGCGCTGATGTTGCCACCTATCAATTTTGACGCTCTGTTTGCCCAGGCTGTAGCTCAGGCCAAGCAGAAAGCCGAAGGTGAAAGCGCGACCGTTAACTGATCCGAGATTAACGTTTAGTGTTTAGGAAAGCCCTGTGGTGTGAGCCATGGGGCTTTTTTTTGAGCGGCTGTTCTCTCCATGACTGAATTTGATGATGTAGCGCTAAAACCTTTCACCAGAAGAGTGTTGCAGCTGATTGTCGCCATTCCCGAGGGACGTGTTGCCACCTATGGTGATATCGCTGCGGCGGCGGGCAGCCCAAGGGCGTCGAGGCAAGTGGTCAGGGTGTTGCATTCCATGTCGCGCAAGTACGGATTGCCTTGGCATCGTGTGGTTAATAAGTCCGGGGCAATAGCCCTGTCCGATTCGGCGTCGTTCGAGCGGCAGCTATCGTTGCTGTTGATGGAGGGGGTAGAGGTTAAAGAGTCGGGGCAAATCGCTGGCTTTGACGCCTGTCGCTGGTTGCCCCTGCTTTCAGAGCCCGGGTAGCGGTCGCAGGACCGCTATTTTTCGAGTTCTGCTCTCAATACTGCGGGGAGGGCGGTTTTTCCGTTGCTGTTGTAGTCGTAGTAAACAATTTTTCCGTCTCCCTCGGCAGCGATAGCGTTATAGCGTTCGCTAACTACGGTGTAGACATGGGTAAAGTGATCTTCAGCCAGATTTTCTACCTTGACGCCGATGTGTACGGTGTCCGGGTGGGTCAGGGGTATTTTGAAGCGACAGCGAGTCTCGCCGAGGATGGGACCGCAATTGTGCTCGTCCATATAGGCAAGCATGCCTATGGCGCCGAAGTGGGCTATACGGGCATGCTCGAAGTAGCGAAAGTACTCGGTATTGTTCACGTGGCCGAAGGCGTCCATTTCGCCCCAGGTGACAACGTGGGTATAAACAAAGGTGCAGTCTTGCAGTAGGGGATGCATTTATCTTCCTGTGACAGTGTAAATTCAGTCCCCTACTGTACCGATAACTCAGCCTTCTGGTAAATCCTCGGTGCTGTCACTGGTTTCGTTCATACCCAGTTCCTTGAGCTTGCGGGTCAGTGTGTTGCGGCCCCAGCCCAGCAGGTTGGCAGCGTCGCGTTTGCGGCCCGCAGTGTGCTTCAGTGCTGTCTCAATCAATGCTCGCTCAAAGGTGGGGACGGCTTCTGAGAGTATGTGGTCCTGGCCGCGCGCCAGGGCCTGGTCTGCCCAGAGTCTTAGTGCTTTTTCCCAATCGTTACTGGTAGAACTTTCCGGCTTGCTGTGGGTCAGTTCCGGGGGCAAATCCTCGATTAATACTTCCCGGCCGGAGGCCATTACCGTTATCCAGCGGCAGGTGTTTTCGAGTTGTCGCACGTTGCCGGGCCAACTGAGGTTGCTCAGGTAGTCTTGGGTTTCGGGGAGCAAAATCTTGGGCTCACCCCCGAGCTCCTTGGCCGCTCGGTGGAAGAAGTGCTGGGCCAGGCGTGGCACATCTTCACGACGTTCATTGAGGCTGGGTATGTGAATACGAATAACGTTGAGACGATGGAACAAATCCTCACGGAAACGGTTCTGCTCGACCAAAGATTCCAAGTCCTGGTGAGTCGCCGCGATAATACGCACATCCACTTTGACCGGAGTGTGGCCGCCGACGCGATAGAACTCACCATCAGCCAGTACTCGCAGCAGGCGGGTTTGGGTTTCCGCGGGCATATCGCCGATCTCATCGAGAAACAGAGTGCCGCCATTGGCTTGCTCAAAGCGGCCCTGGCGTTGGCTGGCAGCGCCGGTAAACGCTCCTTTCTCATGCCCGAACAGCTCGGATTCAATCAGATCGTGGGGAATGGCCGCCATGTTCAGCGCGATAAAGGTATTGCTGCGCCGCGGGCTGTGGCGATGCAGGGCCTGAGCCACTAGCTCTTTACCGGTTCCAGACTCGCCATTGATCAGCACTGTAATGTTGGATTGTGAGAGGCGGCCGATAGCACGGAATACCTCCTGCATGGCAGGTGCTTCACCAATGATTTCGGTGTCCAGTTCCGGGGCGTTTTCGATGGCTTCCTGCTGCTGTTCTTGAGCATGAGCCAGGGCGCGCTTGATAACTGCCATAGCTTCGTCAATATCAAACGGTTTGGGCAGGTATTCAAAGGCGCCACCTTGATATGCCGAGACTGCACTGTCCAAATCTGAGTGTGCGGTCATGATAATCACAGGAATATGAGGGTAGTCCTCGGCCAGCTGGTCGAGCAGGGCAAGGCCATCGGTTCCGGGCATGCGTACATCACTGATGATAACGCTGGGTTGTGAGGTCTTGAGAGCTCTCAGGGCACTGTCGGCATTTTCAAACAGAGTGGCGTTGATGTTCTCCTGTTGCAGGGCGCGTTCCAGTACCCAGCGAATGGAGCGGTCGTCGTCGATGACCCAGGCTTGTTCAGGCGCTCGCATTTTTGTATTCCAGTGGTAGATAAATAGAAAAGGTAGTTTGTCCGCTGTGGCTTTCGCACTCGATCAAACCGTTGTGTTGTTGCACCAGGTTTTGGGCGATGGCAAGCCCTAGTCCGGTGCCTTCGGCCCGCCCGGTGATCATGGGATAGAAGATCTCATCGATAATGTCTTCCGGAATGCCGGGCCCGTTATCGATGATGCTGATGCAGGCCACCAGTGGGTGGTGGATATTGCCAATAGTGAATTGACGCTGAATGCGGGTGCGCAATCGAATCTCGCCGCTGCTCGACATTTGCGCTTCTTTTAGGGCCTGCACGGCATTGCGAATAATATTGAGTAGTGACTGGATCAGCTGATCGCGATCGGCTTCGATTTCGGGAATGCTTGGGTCGTAGTCGCGCACTAACTTAATGCCGTCGAGATTGCTGGCTTTAATCAGGGTTGATACGTGCTCCAGGACTTCGTGAATATTCAAAAGTTCGGGTTTGGGAAGTTGTCGCGGTCCCAGCATGCGGTCGACAAGATTTCTAAGTCGATCGGCTTCCTCAATAATGATACTCGTAAATTCATCAAGCTCAGGGTTGTCGAGCTCCCGCGATAAAAGTTGGGCTGCCCCTCGAATACCACCCAGGGGGTTCTTGATCTCGTGTGCCATGCTGCGCACCAGGCTTCGCGCAGTTTCCTGTGAGGAAATCAGTGCTTCTTCACGGCTGATGCGAAGCAAGCGATCCAGTGGCGCGATTTCCATAATCATGCCTTGCTCATCGGGCAGTGGCGTAACGGTGTAATCCACGCTGTGCTTCTTGCCGTTGTGAATTTGCCACTGAGTGCGGCGCTTGGTAAACGGATCGCCGTTGGCTACGGCTTTAAGCAGCGCCTGACGTGCGGCTTCGGTTTCTTGAAAGTAACCGGTGAGAGGGGTTCCCAGCGCCTGGGTGTT
>JALUYN010000710.1 GCA_027012915.1 Cellvibrionaceae bacterium | reverse complement strand
AACTCTTTGAATTCCCCGTAGAGCTGAGCTGCCAGGGTTTTGTTCGGCGCCATAATCATGGTCGGTCTTTGAACCTGGGCAATGACATTGGCGATAGTGAAGGTTTTACCGGAACCGGTAACACCCAGCAGCGTCTGATGCGCCAACCCCGCCTCAATACCATTCACCAATCCTTCAATGGCACCGGGTTGATCACCAGCAGGTTTGAAGGGACTTGAAACAATGAATTGCTTGCTCATGACCCAGCGTCCCCAGCGCCGGACCCACTCTTTTTGCGGCCAGCATGCCAGTCCGCGTTGACTTGTAACAAGGCTTTGAGGGTCGAGGAATGAAACTCCCGTCGATACAAAATCCCCACCACCAGAGAAACCCCGACAATAAACAGCAGAGGGTGGATAAACCACCCCAGCAGAGCCATCGCAAAATAGAACGAGCGCAGACCGTAGTTGTAGCTGTGCGCCGCCTTGTCCAGCACCTTGGCAGAGCTCTCTGCGTAGCGGTCACACTCCTCATCGGACAGACTGTTTTTCTGATTCAGGGGCATGGCCCCCAACAGCACACCGCCAAACCCAAACTGCCGCAACGACCAGGTAAAAGTAAAGAACGCGTAGATAAAGACACTGCACAGCACCAGCAGTTTCAACTGTACGAGTGCTGGCCTGGCGTCGGTAACAAACGGCAGGCTGGATAATAATTGATGCACATCACCAGCGCGCACCAGTACCGTAACCAAGCCCGCCAGCACCAGCATGCTGGTCGATGCCATAAACGACACATTACGTTCGAGATTGGCGATAATGGAAGCATCGGCCACCCGCACTTCTCGTGAGAGTACATGTCGCATCCAATCGATGCGATGCTGGTGCATCACCAGTGCAATACATTCAGTATTGGGCGCCTTGCGCTTGGCGTATTCTGAATAGCCAACCCAACACAGGGCAAACCAAGCCAAACTCATAAAGTTCAGCCACTCTGAAACTACCCAACTAAGAAATTCTTGTACCGCCATTCGATCTCCGCTTGGCAAATGTGTGAAACAAAAAGCAGCTCAGTGTACCATTAGGTCGCGTCCGATTCCCGTTTTCAAAGAGTGCCTCGAGTGCCCCGCGATCTTTGCCCAAAGTGCTACAAACCTCAACGTGCCTGCCTCTGTGATCTGGCATCTCCGGTTCAAACGTCGGTGGAAGTTGTAATCTGGCAACATCCGAGCGAAACCAATCACCCCAAAAATAGTGTTTCTTTGTTACAGCTGTCACTGGCCGACGTGCGCACGCTGGTAGCCGAACAATGCAGCGAATCAGAGTTTCACGCCTGGTGTGACAAAAACAGGGGCGACAACAGCAACAGAACCAATGTGATATTGTCACCGCTTTTCAATTCGCCAGAGTATCCAATAAAGAGCGACCTCGAACTTGATCATTTACGCCTTATTGTGATTGATGGCACCTGGCGCAAAGCTCGCAAAATATGCCACCTAAATCCCTGGCTACAGTCGTTGCCCGCCCTGGCTCTGGAACGCAATCATCAACCGCTCTACCAAATGCGCAAACCTGAAAAGCCTGGCCAGTACTCGACCCTCGAAGCGGTGTGCCTTGCTCTCGCTCAGTTAGAGCACAATCCGCACAAATACCACCCATTGCTGCAATCATTTGTCGAATTCAACCGGCGCTGGGACAGTTTTCGCAACTGATTCTGCGGTCGAGACGGTGTTATACTTGATCGATTGATCATCCCAAATTGAACCGTTGACCATCTATTGAGGCATACCATGACCGCACACCCGGCGTTTGAGCACCTGCGCAGTGAAACCATCGATTCTCTGCAGGTAACGGTGGAAGAATACCGCCATCGCAAGACCGGCGCGCAGCATATTCATATTGCCGCAGACAACAACGAAAATGTGTTTCTGGTAGCACTGCGCACGGTACCCCACGACTCAACAGGTGTTGCCCATATCCTCGAGCACACCGCACTGTGCGGCAGTGAAAAGTACCCGGTGCGCGATCCCTTTTTCATGATGATCCGGCGTTCACTAAATACCTTTATGAATGCCTTCACCAGCTCCGACTGGACCGCCTACCCCTTTGCCAGTCAGAACGCCAAGGACTTCAACAACCTGTTGAGCGTCTATCTGGACGCGGTGTTTTTCTCGCGCCTGGACCCGCTGGACTTTGCACAGGAAGGCCATCGCGTAGAATTCAGCGAAGCCGACAATCCCGAGTCTGATCTGGTATTCAAGGGGGTTGTATTCAATGAGATGAAAGGAGCCATGAGCTCGGTTCCGAGCCAGCTGTGGCAGACCCTGTGCAAGTATCTGTTCCCCACCAGTACTTACCACTTCAACAGTGGCGGCGAACCCGAAGCCATTCCCGACCTCAGCTACGAACAGCTGAAGGCCTTCTACGAAACCCACTACCACCCGAGCAACGCCATCTTTATGACCTATGGCGATATGAGTGCGGCTGAGCAGCAGGAAAAATTCGAAAGCC
The DNA here is from genome assembly GCA_027012915.1 of Cellvibrionaceae bacterium. The sequence continues at coordinate 2,544 of JALUYN010000710.1, read as the reverse complement.
AGGCCCTGCATCGCTTCGAGGCGCTGGATCGTGAGATTTCCGTTACCGATGAAAAGCGCTATCAGGCGCCTATCAACGTGGAGGAGGCCTATCCTCTGTCCGACGCCGATGATCTTACGGCTAAAACCCACGTGGTACTGGGCTGGCTATTGGGGCAAAGCACTGATCTGAAAGCCTCATTGGAAGCACAACTTCTAGCCAGCGTACTGCTGGATAACAGCGCGTCCCCTCTGCAACACGCTCTGGAGACCACGTCTCTCGGCACCGCACCTTCACCGCTGTGTGGACTGGAAGATTCACAAAAAGAACTGACGTTTATGTGTGGTCTGGAGGGCACCGAAGCCCATCAGGCGGAGGCCATCGAAAATCTGATTTTGGACACAGTCGCACAAGTCGCCGAAAACGGCATTCCCCTGGAAGAGCTGCAGGCCTGTCTGCGTCAATTGGAATTGCAACAGCGGGAAGTGGGTGGCGATTCGTACCCTTATGGCCTGCAGATTATTCTCACCGCACTGACCTCAGCCACCCATCGCGGTGATGTAATTGACCTTTTGAATCTGGATCCAGTGCTGGAGCGTCTGCATCAGGACATTCTCGACCCGGACTACATCAAACGCCTGGCGCAGCAGTTGCTGCTGGATAACCAGCACCGGGTGCGCCTGACACTGAAACCTGACGATGGCCTGGCCGAGCGCAAATCTGCCGCGGAAGCCATGCGTCTCGAACGCATCAAGCAATCTCTGAGCGACGACGAAAAGCAAGCGATTGTAAAACAGGCCCACGATCTTCAGGCACGCCAGCAACAGGTGGACGACGAATCCATTCTGCCCAAAGTGGGCCTGGCTGATATTCCCAAGCAAATGCACTACACAGCCCGTGAAAGCGTGCAGGACCTCGGGGCGCCACTGACTCGCTACGCCGCTGGGACCAATGGCCTGGTGTACCAGCAGATTATTGTCGATTTGCCCGAACTGAGTCGTGAATTGCTGGAAGTGCTCCCCTATTACAGTATCTGCATTACGGAACTGGGTGTTGGTGATCAATCCTATCTGGATACCCAGCGCTGGCAGGCTCAAGCAGCCGGATCCATCAGTGCATTTACCTCCATTCGAGGCGCCAGCGACGATGTACAGAATGTATCGGCCAATCTGACACTGTCGGCCAAAGCGTTGAAATCCGAGCAAAAAGCCCTCTGCGAGTTGATGTGGACCACCCTGCAACAGGTGCGTTTTGACGAGCAGCCCCGCATACGTGAGCTGATATCGCAAACAAGGGCACGCCGCGAACAATCCGTAACCGGCAACGGTCACAGCCTGGCCATGGCCGCCGCCTGTGCCGGCATGAGCCCGTCTGCGCGTATTTCACACCAGCTCAATGGTCTGGCTGGTTTGCAATCCATCAAAGAGTTGGATGACAACCTGAAAGACGACGACAAACTCCAGACCTTTGCCGATAAACTTCAGCAACTGCATCAACTGATTTTACAAGCCCCCAAGCAGTACCTACTGGTCGCCGAAAAAGAACACCTGGATCAATATCAGGATGAGATGGCCGCACAGTGGCAGGCGTCGAACAACAAAGCACTCAATCAATTCAGCCTCGCACCGGTTCAAGAAACCGTGCGCCAGGGTTGGGTTACCAATACCCAGGTAAACTTCTGCGCCAAAGCTTACCCCACCGTACCGGTGGATCATCCGGATTCAGCAGCACTGAGCGTGCTCGGCGGCCTGTTGCGCAACGGCTATCTGCACCGCGCTATTCGAGAACAGGGCGGCGCCTACGGTGGTGGGGCCAGCCAGGACAGCAATATCGCAGCGTTCCGCTTCTATTCCTATCGCGATCCTCGCCTGGAAGAGACTCTGGATGATTTCGATAAATCTCTGGAGTGGCTACAGAACGAAAAAATTGAATGGCAACCGGTAGAAGAAGCCATCCTGGGGGTCATCAGCTCTCTGGATAAACCCAGCTCTCCAGCCGGAGAGGCCAAACAGACTTTCCACGCCGAGTTGTTTGGCCGCAGCCGCGAAAAGCGCGAACTGTTCCGTCAGCGCCTGTTGGAGGTAACATTGGATGACCTGCGTCGCGTAGCCAGCACTTATCTAACCCCGGAAAAAGCCAGCATTGCCGTGGTTAGCAACGGCACGCAGAAAGAGCTGATGGAACAACTCGGGCTCAGTATTGAGAGCGCCTGATAAGAGCCTCTCAATATCTCAATCTCGCGGTTATTTATTAGCGACCCAAATCCTTCGGGGTCAAATCAATAATCAACACGACCGCGATTTTTCTTGATTTGCCCGCGCTGAGACTTTTTGTCGAGACGCCGTTCCTTTGAGGCCAATGTAGGCCGCGTCGCTCGACGCTTCTTCGGAACCACATTGGCCCGCTTGATCAACTCCACCAGGCGTTGCAGTGCGTCCTGACGATTCTTCTCCTGAGTACGAAATTGCTGGGCTTTAATAATCACAATACCGTCACCGGTGATTCTGCTATCGCTCAGCGCTAACAGCCGCTCCTTCAATGCTTGGGGCAGTGAGGATCGGCGAA
>JALUYN010000709.1 GCA_027012915.1 Cellvibrionaceae bacterium | reverse complement strand
AAGCCATTGGCCGCCGTGCACATGGGCTTGATCTATGTAAATCCTGAAGGACCTGGTGGTGTACCGGATCCGGTGGCTTCTGCCAGAAATATACGTGAATCGTTTGCGCGCATGGCAATGAACGATGAAGAAACCCTCGCACTGACAGCAGGTGGCCACACCTTCGGCAAAATGCACGGTGCTCACAAACCTTCCGATTGTGTTGCCGCCGAGCCAGGAGCTGCTGCGCTGGAAGAGCAGGGACTGGGATGGAGTAACAAATGTGGCAAAGGTCACTCTGAAGATACCGTTACCAGTGGCCTGGAAGGCGCCTGGACTCAGGCTCCCACCCGTTGGACTTCGCTGTATCTGCAAAATCTTCTGAACTTTGAATGGAAGCTGACCAGAAGCCCCGCTGGTGCCAAGCAGTGGGTTCCAACCGATGAGTCATTACATAAAGTGGTTCCGGACGCGCATATCGAAGGTAAGTACAATCCTCCGGTTATGACCACTGCGGATCTAGCATTCAAGTTTGACCCTGCCTACCGGGCCATTGCTGAGCGCTTTGTTAATGACCCGGAAGCCTATCGCCTGGCCTTTGCCAAGGCTTGGTTCAAATTGACACACCGGGATATGGGGCCAATCGACAATTACATGGGCCAGGAAGTGCCGGCAGAAACTCTGATCTGGCAAGACCCGGTTGCCAAGCCTGACTACAAGCTGGTATCTGAGGGTGACGTGAAATCACTCAAGCGCGAGATCCTGGATTCCGGGCTCACCACTGGAGAGTTGGTGAGAGTGGCCTGGGCATCCGCTGCTACCTACCGAGATTCGGATATGCGTGGTGGCGCCAACGGTGCTCGAATTGCACTTGCTCCGCAGAAGGATTGGGCGGTAAATAATCCTCAAGAGCTGGAAAAAGTCCTGAATGTTTTGCGCTCTATTCAACAGAACTTTAAAGGCGGATTATTCTCTCGCAAACAGATCTCTTTGGCCGACCTGATTGTACTGGGCGGAGCCGCAGCCATCGAACAGGCCGCCGCGCAAGCCGGTGTTAAAGTCGAGGTGCCATTCACGCCCGGGCGAGGTGATGCGACTCAGGCTCAGACCGATGTCGATACCTTTGAATTGTTAAAACCTCAAGCCGACGGTTTTAGAAACTATTATGAAGCCGGCTACTACAAGTCACCAACCGATGCGCTGATTGATAAAGCCGACCAGTTGGCGTTAACCGTGCCTGAAATGACGGCACTGGTTGGTGGCCTGCGAGTGCTTGAAGCCAATGCCGATGGCAGTTCACAAGGGGTGTTTACCGACAAACCAGGACAGTTGACTAATGATTTTTTCGTTAATCTGTTGGATATGTCAACGCAATGGCGAAACGCCGGAGACAAGTACGAGGGTGTCGATCGCAAGACGGGTGAGGTTAAATACAGTGCTAGCCCCGTGGACCTGATTTTCGGATCGTCTTCTGAGTTGCGCGCAGTAGCCGAAGTTTATGCTTTTGATAATTCCAAAGAGCGCTTCGTCAATGACTTCGTAAAAGCCTGGGTTAAAGTGATGCAACTGGATCGATTTGACCTTAAGTAGGCTCAGACATAGCCATGGTAGTTGCCATGGTTCTTGAAAAGTCGTTATAGCATTAGAAATAGCAATAACGATATGCGCAACGGCGGGGCTTTGCTCCGCCGTTCTTGCGTAGAGCACACCCCAAAATTTTTTATAAACCGGTACGCTAGACTCGATAGTTTACGTGGTGTTTTGGTATCAAAAACTTGAATAGCTTCTTGCGCTCTCACCAATTGATTCTGGTCACTGGAATCGATTAGGCTCTAGGGATCTTATATAGGGTTAAACGACTATGAGTAATACAGCTTACGATTTAGTGGTATTCGGCGCCACCAGCTTTGTCGGCAAGATTATGTGCCGCTATTTGCTCGATTACGCGCAGCATCAAGAAGACCTTTCATGGGCGATTGCGGGGCGGTCGTCTGAGAAGTTGGAAAGTTTGAAGTCTGAGTTGGGTAGCAGTGCCGACAGTATCGATGTACTTCTGGCCGATGCCGCAAACGAAGATGATTTGCGAGCCATATGCGAGAGAACCCGGGTTGTTATTACCACTGTTGGCCCTTACGCACTCTATGGTGAGCCGTTGGTGAAAGTTTGCGTTGAAACTGGAACAGACTACTGTGATCTCACTGGTGAGGTGCAATGGATTGATTTGATGTTGCAGCGCTACGAAGAGAAGGCCAAAGCCAGTGGTGCCCGCATTGTTCATTGCTGTGGTTTTGACTCCATACCTTCAGACCTCGGGAGCTACTTTACTCAGCAGCAAGCCAATGAAGATTTTGGCGAACCCTGCCGGGAGATAAAAATGGCGGTCAAAGGATTTAGTGGTGGGGTTTCCGGCGGAACCGTCGCCAGCCTGATGAACGTTGCCAAGGAGGCAGCGGCTGACTCGGCGTTGCGTAAAAAGCTGCAGGACCCTTATTTGATTTGCCCCAAGGGTACACCCAAGTTGCGCCAGCGCAATGTGATTGCTGGCGAGTACGATAAGGATTTCGGCGTTTGGTTGGCGCCCTTCGTTATGGCTGCCATCAACACTCGAGTCGTTATTCGCTCAGGTGCTCTTTGCGAAGAGTACGGTGAGGGCTTTAGATACAGCGAGGCCATGATGATGGGAAAAGGGTTAAAAGGGCGCTTAAGCGCGAATGCCCTGGCCGCGGGTCTTGGTGGTCTTATGGTTGCGGCTGCGGTTAAGCCCAGCCGTTGGGTTTTGGAGAAATTTGTGGTTCCCAAACCTGGAGAGGGGCCATCTCATGACGAGCAGGAAAACGGCTTTTACGATCTGCGTTTTCACGGTAAAACCGCTTCGGGCAACACTCTGCGTGTAAAGGTCACCGGCGACAAAGATCCGGGCTACGGCTCCACGGCAAAAATGCTGGTACAAGCGGGCATTTGTATGGCGAAGGATATGCAGGACAAAAACGGTGGTTTCTGGACTCCGGCCTCTCTGTTTGGCGAGGCTCTGATTGACCGGTTGCAGGAACATGCAGGGCTGACTTTCGAAAGAGTCGAGTAATACCCATGGACGAATTCAGGAGCACGGATCAGTTTCTATGAAACTTAAGATAAATATTGTCGATGCCTTCACGCAAGAGCGCTTTAAGGGCAATTCGGCCGCTGTCATTATCAGTACAGAGTGGATGTCGGCCGACTTGATGCAGGCGATTGCGATGGAGAACAATCTGTCGGAAACTGCCTTTTTGGTCAAAGGTGATGATGGCTCCTATGCCATTCGCTGGTTTTCTCCTTTCACCGAGATTGATTTCTGCGGTCATGCGACATTAGCTGCTGCCTCGATTATCTTCAAAGAAAATCCAGAGCTGGGTTCGGTCACTCTATACGCCAAAGCCGTGGGAAGGATGGCGGTTGAGAGGCTTGATGACGGTTCCATTCAAATGGACTTTCCAAACAGAAAGCCTCTGCCTGTGAAAAATGTTCCCAAGGACTTGCTACAAGGCCTTTCAATTGCGCCGACCCGGGTTCTGCGAAATGATCAAGCCTACTTTGCCGTCTATGACAAAGAGGCCGATGTTCTGAATGTCGAACAGTCCAAAGAGCATTTAGTCGCACTGGCGCCATACGATGTGGTTGTTACTGCCAAGGGCATCGATTATGACTTTGTCTCGAGGTATTTTTGGCCGGCAAACGGTGGCGATGAAGATCCCGTAACGGGGTCGATACATACCGGCTTGGCTCCTTACTGGGCGGAGCTCCTTGGAAAGAATCATCTTGTGGCTTACCAAGCGTCACAACGTGGTGGTGTTCTCTCGTGCAGGGTGACTGATCAGCGCGTATTTATTTCGGGTAAGGCAGTTCAGTATCTTGAGGGCTATATTGAGGTTTAGGTGTCTCGCAGTTGCCTATCTTGAGAGTGCGCATCTTTGTAGCGTCACAACCTATTGTGCGATGACAAAGAGTGGCCTGTGAATCATTGCCCTGAAACCCTTGGATCATACCCCGGGGGTATGGAATGCGCGGGGTTCCGTTCTAGATCAAAAAATCCCGAATTTCTACGCCATAGTTATCAGGGGCTGCCACACCGCTAATTTCGATATCAATAAGCGGGCTGCTGAGATCTACAGTTTTGGCGGGCTCGTAGCATTTCTGTCTGGTGTTATAGAAGATGCGCACAGAAGGTTGGTTCGGCTTATCGACTCGAGATTCCACGACTACACCCATGCGGCCATTGTTTAACTCAACCAGCGCGCCGACAGGGTAGATGCCCATACAGCGGATAAAGCTGTATACAAGCTCCTTATCGAGTTGTACGCCTCCCAGTTTGCTGAGGCTTTGCATTGCTTTAAAGGGGACCATACCCTTGCTGTTTGGTCGTGCCGCGGTCAACTTGTCGTAAATGTCGACAATAGAAGCCATGCGACCAAAGGTATTGATGCTGTTGTTATCGAGACCCTGTGGGTAGCCTTTACCATCGAGCCGTTCGTGGTGTTGGGCGCAAATTGAGATAACAACGTCGCTGATATCTTTGGTGTTTTCCAGGGCCTGTTGGCCGTACTCGACATGGCAGCGCATTTCAGCTTGTTCAGCGGGCGTCAGCTCACCAGTCTTGTTCAGAATTTCATCGGGTACGCGTATTTTTCCAATATCATGAAGCAGGGCACCGGTAACCAACTGGTTAATGGTGTCTTGTTCGTAGCCCAGGTAGGTCGCAAAGATGTTTATCAATACCGCGACATTGACCGAGTGCTCCAGGAGATACTGGTCTTTATCTCGAATTTGGCTGAGGCACAGCAGGGCATTCTTATTTCTGCCTACTGACCCTGAGATATCTTCTGCCAGCTGCTCAGTAGAGGCAATATCAATGGCCTTGCCCATTTTCACGTTCTGGTAAATGTCGTCGACAACGCCCAGTGCTTCTTTGTGGATCTGCGTGGCGCGGTCCATCTCTTCTTCCAGGGCGACCACCGGCTCCAGGGTGATTTCTTCTACTACGATGGGCCTGGCGAAAGCGGAGTAGAAGAAATCACCCTG
>JALUYN010000708.1 GCA_027012915.1 Cellvibrionaceae bacterium | reverse complement strand
CCTGGGGCAGTACTCGTGTATCGCCACCGGCGCAATCGGCCAATTATGCCGATACCCAGACTTTGGGATTGATTGGCAAAGCACTCCCCGGTTATGAAGATAGCGACCTAGTCACCGCAGCGGTGGGAAGTTATTCGCCTAATCAGAAAGGCCTCTACGATCTCGCAGGAAACGTCTCAGAGTGGATCCACGACTACTATGGCATCAAGACCGGACTATCACTGAAAGCCGTGCTGAACCCGGTGGGGCCTGCCAGCGGTGATGGCCATGTGATTCGAGGTTCAAGCTGGAAAAGTGCCTCATTGAGCGAACTGCGTCTGGCCTATCGGGATTCCGGTAGCGGCAAACAAGACCACGTGGGATTTCGCATTGCCCGCTACGTGTTTGAAGAGCAATAAACCATGAAACTATACAAGCAAAAAACAGCCGTGCTTGTTGTCGCACTGGGGTTGATGGCTGCCGCCACAGCCCAGGATCAAGCGACGCCTGAAAACCAGGAGCAGCCGCAAGCGCAGCCAGAGCAAACGAGTGAATCAACTGAAACAATCGGCGATAGACCTGTCCCAGCCACAGGAAATTCCCGCTTCGAACCCAGTGAAGAAGTGTCGGAAGATTTATCCATCAGCTTTCCTGCCGATATTTAACTGCAACTGATTCCAATTCAAAAACGGAAGCCACTATGAAGCGCAACGCCAGTTCAGAATTTATTTTCCAGATCTTTGCGTTGATGATTTCCATCATCATTGTTCACAGCATCTACGTCACCGCGATCCGCCCGAACGCCGACGCCATTTTGCAACAGCAACTCGAACAACAGGCGGCCGGTGAAGCCTATGTGGTGCAACGCAGCTGGTACATTGTGCTGCGTGACTACGAGCAGGAAACCTGTTTCGTGCTACTTCTCTGGGCCATGGCCATTATGGGTTACAAAGCCCGTCAATCAGCCGTTGAGCGGGATATGCTGAACCTGCCACTGCTGCGGGTAAAAGAAGGCATGCACATACTGCCGGAAGACACCGATACCTTTGCCGAACCCATTCAGGCTCTACCGAAGGACCGACAGGACTTTCTGATTCCCAGGACCCTGATGGCGGCGCTGCAGCGATTTCGAACCAGCCACAATATTGCCGCGGCCAGCGCCGCGGTCAAAGAGAACTGCGATATAGAGTCCGACCGCCTCGACAGTGAACTTTCCATGGTGCGCTATATCGCCTGGGCCATTCCCTCCATCGGCTTTATTGGTACCGTGCGTGGTATTGGCAACGCGCTGGGTCAGGCGCATCTGGCCATTGAAGGTGATATCGCCGGAGTCACTGCCAACCTGGGTGTAGCTTTTAACTCCACCTTTGTGGCTTTGATGATCAGCATTGTGGTGATGTTCTTCAGCCATCAATTGCAACTGATGCAGGAGCGTCAAGTGCTGGACACGCAGCGCTATTGCGACGACAAACTGCTGCGCCATCTCAGCGTAGACTCCTGAGCAACACACCGATCTGGACTGAACCGTCACCATGGCTCGCAAACGCCCTTTTTCAACGTTCAGCCTGTCCTTTCTGGACATTATGTCCTGCGGCTTTGGCGCCGTTGCGTTGATCTTTTTGATTATCAAACACGATGTGGACAATACCATCAAACAGGAAAACAACGAGTTGATGGCTGAAGTAAATCTGTTGGAAGAGGACGTACGCATCGGCAAGGAAGGCCTGGTAAGAACCCGCAATACCCTGTCGGATCTGGACCAGCAAATGGCCGAAGCTCAGGGTTTGGCCAGCCGTATCAGCAGCCAGATTGAAACCCTTAGTGCGCGCTTGGCGGAAATGCGCCGAGACAACCCCAAGGACGATTTGCAGAGCCTTCAGAAGCGTCTTGCGCAACTGCAAAAACAGCGGGACGACGAACTGGCGAAACAACGCCAGGGCAATAACGTGCGTCAATTCCTGGGCCAGGGTAACCGCCAGTACCTGACTGGAATGAAGATGGACGGCGCCCGCATTTTGATTCTATTGGACAGTTCCGCAAGCATGCTCGATGAGCGCCTGGTGAACATTATTCGCCGCCGTAATATGGACGATGCCAGCAAAAGACAATCGGCGAAATGGCAGCGGGCATTGGCCACCGTCGAATGGCTCACCGCTCGTTTTCCCAAAGAGAGCTACTACCAGATCTATACCTTTAACACCGACGTACAACCCGCCATCAGCCAGTCGAGCCGTCAGTGGCTGGAAGTTCAAAATAGCGCCGAGCTGGACCAGGCCATTCTCAACCTGCGCCAGCGAGTGCCCCAGAACGGCACCAATCTGGAGAATGCCTTTACCAGCATAAGCAATCTGTCTCCCAAACCAGACAATATTTTCCTTATCACCGACGGTCTGCCCACCCAGGGCAGTAAATCCAAGGGTGCGGGAAATGTCAGCGCCCGCGAGCGCGTCACGCACTTTAATCGCGCCGTGGACAAACTGCCTCAAGGCATACCCATTAACGTGATTCTGGCACCTATGGAAGGCGACCCACTGGCCGCTGCGGCGTTCTGGCAGTTGGCACAACGCAACCAGGGCTCTTTTATCAGCCCTTCAAAGGATTGGCCCTGATGCTCAGACGTCGTCACACCGAAGTATTCAGTATGTCGTTTCTCGATGTCATATGCTGTGGCTTCGGTGCGATCGTGCTGCTGCTGTTGATCACCAAGAAAACCCTGCCGATCGCCATCGAGGAAGCCGAGATCAATCTGGAAGCGCAGTTCAAACAGCTGCAAAACACGCTGTTCGAAGTGCGCGGAGAAAGCACCGTATTAAACCGTGATCTCAACGCCAAACACGAACAGCTGTCCAAACACCGCCAGCGCATCGCCCTGCTCCAGACCGAACTGCAAAATATTGAACTGCAACACCAGGCTCTGACTCAAAGTCAGGCCGGAGACACTCAGGAGCAAGGCAAGCTGAAACTGGCCCTGCAAACATTGACAGCGGAGATGCAGCGTTTGCAGCGGCAAAATGCACAGCAACAGAACAGCATTATTGGCGGTATCCCCGTCGACAGTGAATACATCATTTTTATCATCGATACCTCCGGCAGTATGTTTAATTACAGCTGGCCAAGGATGATGGACGAATTAATAGCTACACTTAAAGTCTACCCACAAGTGAAAGGCATTCAGGTCATGAACGATATGGGTGACTACATGTTCAGCAATTATCGCCGCGAGTGGATTCCGGACACTCCAGCGCGACGTAATATTGTGATCAAGCGCCTGCGCAACTGGAACCCGTTCAGTAACAGTAGCCCGGTGGAAGGCATCGAAAAGGCCATTAAGAGCTTTTACGATCCGGGGAAAAAGATCAGCCTGTATGTACTGGGCGATGAGTTTACCGGAGCCTCCATTCAGAACGTGGTGAAAACCGTTGATCGTCTCAACCGTAAGCGGCAAACCGGTGAGCGCATGGTACGCATTCACGCCGTGGGTTTCCCCGTACAGTTTTCGCGACCTCCAAACCAGCAAACCACAGGGATTCGCTTTGCCGCCCTGATGCGCGAACTGACTTACCGCAATGGCGGCACTTTTGTCGGCCTCAATGATTTTCGCCCGGAGCCTTGATTATGTATCGCACTCAACTACTGTGCATTATCACTGCCGTCCTCACCCTTAGCGCCTGCTCCAACCACGTCAAGGTAAGTGGCGACTATCCCGCTCCGCTAATTGCGCCACTGCCCGTCAGTGCGGGTCTGGTACTGGACGGTGACTTCACCAGTTATATCTACCAAGAAGATGTGGAAGACCGCTGGGGTCGCAGTATCGAGCTGGGTGAAAGCCAGTCGCAATTATTGCGCACTGTGCTGCCCTCCGTATTTTCTGGCTACACAGAGAAAAATACACTGCCAGCGTTTCCCGCCCGCAATGCACAACTGTGGCTGCACCCAAGTATTCAGGAGTTGCAGTACGCCACACCTCGGGAGACTCGCCTAAAGCTGTTTGAAGTGTGGATTAAGTACGGCATCAAGGCCTATGACAGCGAAGGACAGTTATTGGCAGACTGGATTGTCACCGCCTATGGCAAGACCCCCAGTGCCTTTATGAAATCCGAAGAGGATGCTCTCAACGCCGCCTTGGTGGTCGCACTGCGCGATTTGGGTGCCAACCTGACGCTGCAAACCCGCCACGTTCCCGAAATCAAAGACTGGCTTCAAGGGATCCAAACAGGAGATTCTCTATGAAAGATATATTCTCCTTCAAAGCCCAGGCAATACTGCTAATAATTGCTTTGAGCGGCTGTACCTCCGTGGTTATCGACGAACATAAACACTCCGAAAAGCTGAGCGCCTGGCAGGAAGGCGAGCAGGCATTGGTCCTCGGTCGACGCCACTCCAGCAACTATGAAACCGAACCGGACCTGGTGCAGTGTGTTGGCGATATAGTGCGCAGCCAAACCCAAATCAACGTCATTGAAGAACCGACATTTCTCGACGAACTCTACCCCTGGTTTGAACCACGCACCGCTCCATTGCGCGTCAAGGATATGCGACGCCTGATGGCCAATGGCCAGGTAGCCAAGGCTCTGCAGCAACGTCAATTGCGCTACCTGATCTGGATCGACGGCGCCACAGAAACGACACAGTCAGCGGGCTCCATCGGCTGCGCTATCAGTGTCGGTGGCGGTGGCTGCTTCGGCTTTGGCAGCTGGGAAAAAGAGTCAGACTACAAGGCAACGGTATGGGACCTGAAAGAAAACAAACCCATGGGGGAAATCAGCGCGGATGCATCCGGCACGTCCTATATGCCTGCGGTCGTGATCCCAATCCCTATTATTGCCCGAGTTCAGAAAAATGCCTGCGAAGCCATGGCCAAACAATTGGTCGGTTTCTTTAACGGCGATCAATAACGGAGAATTTCACCATGAGCCGTTCGACCCGAATAATCCTACTCCTCGGTTGTATTGGCGCATTGTTTGCGCTCAGCGGCTGCTCGGTCAATCCTGCCACCGGCACTCCAAATCTGGTGCTCATGAGCGAATCCAAAGAACTGTCTATCGGCGAAGAACTG
>JALUYN010000707.1 GCA_027012915.1 Cellvibrionaceae bacterium | reverse complement strand
GCTCTTCTTCTGCAGCGGCAACCAATTTGCCGTCTATGTACAGCGCTGCTGACGGGTCGTGACTCAGGGCACCAGACAGGCCCAAAACAATTAATGACACGAGGTGAACCTCACTTTCAGTACTTTATTGAATCTTTAACCAGCTCTGACATCAGCCGGTGTTGCATTGAGCCCTGTGGCCAGTTGCGCAGCAAGCGCTCAATGTCCTTGTTAAATGCCTTTCGCCAGGATTCGTGGCTTTTATGCCACTGCACCGCATCCAGGTCGATCAGATGCAGATGGCCGTCCCACATCAGATTGGTGCCTTTAAAATCTCCATGGCTGATCTTGTCTTGGACAAAGATCTCCAGTAATCGACGAATTTGCAGTGCCACTTTGCGGGTGCTGGCTTCGTCCTGGCAGGTAGCGAGAATATCCTGACCGGGTGCGACTTCGGTCAACAAATAACCTCTGCCGCGGCAATAGCCCCATCGCTCTTCTCGCAATGCTACAGGTTTGGGTGTGGATACCCCCAATGCTCGCAAACGGTGCCCAGCCCACCAGCTGTGCCAGGCTCGCGTGGGGCGCCAGAAGCGCTTTAGCCAATGACGCCAGTTTTTCAGATTGTAGCGTTTTAGCACCAGTTTGCGCCCGGCGTATTCTATCAGGCCAACGGTGGCGCTGCCTCCGTCTTTTAGCAATTTCCCGGTGTTAAGTTTTTCGTCCAATTGACCGAGGTCGAGACGGTCATCACGCCATTGGCTTTCGAAACTGCGAAAGTTCCGGTTGACCTGAAATAACGTGCAGTCACGCAGGCTCTTTTTGGCCAGGTCTTGGGCTCGGTGGGAGCGCCATTGTTGGGATTGGATCAGAGCAGTATTGGCCTGTTCCGTATGGGGTTTCAGACCATAGCTGCTGAGAACAGAGTCCTGCCAGTTTTCGGGAAGTTGCGCGAGAAAGGTCCCGAGATTCTCGAAGGCATCCCGCTCTGTGTTGATAGGGTGAACATCGGCGGCATCGACAATCCACCATTGCTGCTCGGCCCACAAAAAATTGCCGGGGTGAATGTCATCCTGAACTGCGCCGCAGCTATGCATGCTGCTCAGCAATTTGGCGACAGCGCTCAGGGGTTCGAGCGGCGGTGGGCTATCGAGCTCAATATCGCCAGTTTTCAGTCCGAGAACTTGTTGCAGCGTCTGCGCCTGGTCAAGCCACTGATTCAGTTGCCAGGCGCCGTCGCTCTCGACGCCTGATGCAATAATGTTTGGCGTTGTGAGTTGCTTATTCTGCAGCAGTGCGGTGCCGCGCTGTTCTTCTTTGAGTTTAGTGGCGCCTCGCGGACCGATCCAAAGCTTGGCAAGAACGGTATTGCCGCTAAATGTGCCTTTGGCTACATAGCGCTTTCCGGGTAGGGTTCGCAGCCATTGATGCAATTGCAGAGGGCCCTGGGCTAACTCCAGTGTTACAGGCAACTCTGGTGTTCGACCGGCCTGACCCAGGGATTTGAGATTCATCGTCGCGCCTCTTTGTTCTTCTTGCGCAGGAAGAATTCACGCATCAAGGCCTCGCTGCTGATATTCAGATCATTGACCTTGAGATAGTGGGTCAGAAAGCGCATGCGCTCTTCATCTTCCAGTGTTTTCCAGCGTCTTAGCAGAGCGGCGAGATCGGCGACGCATTCGCGCTTACGGAGCAGTTGAGTTCGTGTTTTCTCAAGGTCGATCAAGCGCGCGGGTTCATTCAGCTCGGTATTGATATAGATGTGCTTGGGGTAAAGGCAGTGGTGGGTAAGGCGCGCTGCGTGCAAGCGTCCAACCAGTTTGGCGGTGTGTTTGACCGTTGCCCTTCTCAGTCCCAAAGGGGCGTCCTGCCAGCCTTCCACAAGATCCGACAACGGGCGATAGTTATCCAGTGCTCGGGTAATCAATATGGCTTGTTTCTCCCCGGCTTGGATCCGCTCCTGGTAAAAGACAGCATCCAGTGCCGGCACTGCATGAGCTTGGTAAGTACGAATATTGCGGTATTCGCGGGCGAATGTAGGTTCACCAAAGGGACGTCGCCAGCTGCGAGAGCAGTGGTTGGACTGCAGCTTGATATAGAAGGCTTCCGGATCACCTTGCGAGTTATTCAGTTCCAGGCGGCACACGCGACTCCAGCCGCCTCGCTCATGATTGGGGTCGTCGACCGATTCCAGATCGAGCTGCCACAAGGCCTCAAAGCTATCGAGTTGGGCCTGGACGAGCAGCGCGTGAAACGCCTCTGAGCAATAGGAGCGCGTCATTTATTCTCGCCCCTTGAAGAAACCAGTAATTTTGTGAATGACAGCCTTGTCCTCTTTGTTCAGGCGTTGGCGCTGACAGTACTCCAGGTAAAAGCGCAGTCGCTGGGTGCGGCTCAGCACCTTGTTGGCAACCTTGTCCAGACAGGCCAGATCCTTGACGCGTCGATACTCGAAGAACGGCCATGGCCAGCGCTGGCCGGCGGGACAGTCGATCATAAACATCTCTGGCCCGTTCGGAGTATTGCGCACCAGGATATTGCGCCATTTCCAGTCGTTGTGGGCAAAATTGTGTTGGTGCATGACCCGCGTCGCGTGGGCTACTTGTGAGGAGACCGCCCTCACCCATTGCGGATCGCGCAGCTCCGCTGCGTTTTCTTTGTAGAGTTGAGCGAGGTCCGGTGCGCAGTCGATGCCGCGGGTGATGACTACGGCTTTGCGGGGAAGCTTCCAGCGCGGTTGTTCTCCATAGGCGGCGAGCTGTGCCGCGGGCAACCCCCATTGGCTGAATGTCAGGAGGTTAGACCACTCCCTGCGGGCTTTGCTCAGGATTGCCAGTACCGATAGGCCCTCTCCGGACCTCTGATATTTCTTGATGTAATAGGTGCGATTGTCGAGCATCACCCGCGTTACGGTGCACAGACCGCTCTTGGTAACCACTTCGCCCTCTAAAGCAAATACAGCTTCAAGAGAGCTGAAGGCCTGATGAGCCTGCGGTTGTTCGGTAGAAATATTGTTAATCCACATCAGCGAACAATCCCTTTGCGCAGCGCTTTCTTGTAGAGCTTCTTGGCTTTTTTTCTGACGGCTCGCCAAAGGGCGCGGTCCTGTTCAAGCGCCTGCCGCAGTGGCAGGCCGGTGTAGGCCTTAATAAAGCGCATTTTATCTCCGCGGGTTAAGGGTACATCCATCGCCGAGTAGTAAAGACTGGCCAGATCTTTGAGGCGCCAGCGGAATGGCAAGTCGGCGTGAATCAGTGCGCGATGCAGGTCTATCAGTTTCAAACTTCGGTCGTTACCTTCCAGGGGCAGCAGAAAGTGACAAATATAAAAATCACGATGGTTGACGCCTGCGGCGTGCATGCGTCGCGTGATATCACAAACTTCCATCAGCAAGCGCCGTTTTTCCTGGATGCTGGGTGGCTGTTGACGCCATTGGATAGCCAGGTCCTCCAGAGAAATTGAGGGCTCAATGGCTTCGGTAATGATGAAGGATTCCTGTTGTGCCGGGTTGCTGCCGCGGCAGCCAAACGCGGCCATGGTCATGGTGCCGATGCCAGCGTTGTCGAGTGCAGCAATAGCATCTCTTTCGTGAGTGGCGCCGAGAATAGGTGCGCGCAGCTGTGCCCAGTTCTTGAAAATCTCTTTCCAGCCGACGCCCTTGTGCGACTTGAGAAAGTAACCTTTACCGTCGGTTTCAAAGCGCAGAGTTCTGCGCCCTTCGAGCTGGCGATAGACTTTGCCTTCCAGGCGATCGACTTCGGCAAACGGGTCCTTGCCCTGCCATAAGTGCTCAAAAATTGGGTTGAGTTCCAGCTTCATCCGCGACGAGCCTCTGCGAAGCGCAGGATGTGCTCAGCGGCAGCTTCCGGCATGCTGTAGACATCGGTGGTTGAGGCGAATTCTCGGCCCCGCTGACGCCACTGCTCTCGGGTTTGCGCCGAGGTGCTCAATAGTTCCTGCAGCTCTCGGGTCAGTGCATTTTCAGAAAATGGCGAAGGAATAACCCGTCCCATTTCGGCCTCTTCAATGTAATGGGCGTAACCGCAGACGTCGGTTACCAGTACAGGCAGCCCGGCAACCAGAGCCTCAACCAGAACGGTTCCCGTGTTTTCATGGCGTGCCGGATGCACCAGTAAATCGGCGCCGAGCAAAAAGCGCGGAACATCATCGCGACCGGAAAAAATCTCAAATTGGGTTTCGAGACCAAGGTTCTTCACCTGTCGTTTAATGGCTCGAGGGTTGTCCTGGCCAATCACGAACAGGCGGGTTTTTTGACGCAGGCTGGCGGGCAGTTTCGCCCAGCTGTCGACGCAGCGGTCCACGCCTTTGGTTTTAAACCCGGAGCCCACCATCAGCAACAGTTGCTCGTCGTCCGCGATATTGAACTCGCGGCGAAATTCAGCTCGGATATCGGCGGCGTTGTCTGGCGCAACTCGATCGCGAGCGATGCCCGGGGGAAGCATGTGCAAGCGTTGATCGGGTGTGCCGTAGAATTTTTGGAAGATGGGTATTTGCAGTTGGGAAATCATCAGGATCTCCGTACTGCTGTCAGCACCAAACACGGCACTTTCATACGCAGAGAAGTGACGGTAGCGTCCACCAAGGCGATAGAGATTGCCATAGAGTTCGGTAACTCGCGCTTCGTAACAACCATCGGCGGCGTAGTAGACATCCAGTCCGGGCATTTTATTGAAGCCCACTAGCGCGTCTACCGGATGCTTGGCGATGTGATCCTGCACGCTGCGGGTGAAGGCCTTGTTCTTGGACTGACTGCTCCAGCCTTGCTTTTTAACCTCCACCAATTCTATCCAGTCAGGGCATTCGCCCTGCCATTGGAAGGTGTAAACGCGAATGCTACAGCCGCGTTTGAAACAGGCCTCGGCGATGCGCAGCAAGTCTCGTTGCAGCCCCCCATAGGGAAAGTACTTATAGAGTGCAAAAGCGAGTTTCACGGGGGCTCCGATATTGCTGTTCAGCGGCAGGGGGTTGATGAGTCGAGCAGTGGCGTCAGACGCTGTTGTACCTCACTTGGGGTCAGCGGGGCAAATACGCGGGGGT
>JALUYN010000706.1 GCA_027012915.1 Cellvibrionaceae bacterium | reverse complement strand
CCACTTGGCTCAGGTGGCGAGCAAGGCTCATCAGCACCTGCAGGTACACAAGCAGTCAGACGCTACCAGCGCTCAATCCACACTGACCAAATTAACCACCAAAGAGCGTACAGTAGAGATAGCCCGTATGATGGGCGGGGAAAAGCTGACAGAACAGACTCTGGCGCTGGCCAGCGAGATGGTAAGCGAAGCCTGATACTACCCCCGACAAATATCGCCATGGATCGCGAAAGTGCAGATATTGCAGGAGCAAATATCTGCCCGTACATCCTGTACATCGTCGCTATATCTGCATGGATGCAGTGTATGCCGATTTTGCAGGAGCAAAAATCGGTCCGGCGTCCTGCCTCTCGCGACATACCGTACATCCTGTACATAAAAAAGCCCGCAATTGAGCGGGCTTTTACATAACTCTAAACTAACGCAGAATCACTCTTTGGGGCGGACGTACAACACCAGACTGTGGTCGGTCAGCTCGTAGCCAGCCTCTTCGGCAATGGCCTGCTGCAGCTTCTCAATTTCTTCATTGTGAAACTCGATGACTTTGCCAGTCTCAACACACACCATATGGTCGTGGTGATCGCCGCGCTCCAGCTCAAATACCGAGTGCCCACCATCAAAGTTGTGTCGCACTACCAACCCTGCTGATTCAAACTGGGTCAACACGCGGTAAACAGTGGCCAAGCCCACATCTTCACCCGCCTCCAAAAGCTGCTTATACACGTCTTCAGCACTGAGATGACGCTGCACGCTGCTCTCCAGCATCTGCAATATTTTTACGCGCGGCAAGGTAACTTTCAGACCCGCCTTCCTGAGCTCCTGGTTTTCAACCGACATGCTACCGCCTTGATTTCCCGATAAATTTTGTGGATTTCAACAAAAACCCACTCCGTACTTCTCAGTGAGAATAAACTTCAGGTATTATCCCCATTCACTTTCGTTTGTGGAACCCCTGAGATGCAAAAAGCCCTGAAACACCTGACCGTTCTTGCCGCAGTAGCCATGCTGGCCGGTTGCCAATACTTCAAATTTCCCGGGGTTTATAAAATCAATATCCAACAGGGTAATATCATTACTCAGGACATGATCGATGACCTGAAGCCTGGAATGACCAAGCGCCAGGTCCGTTACATCATGGGCAACCCCCTGATTCAAGACACTTTCAATCCAAATCGCTGGGATTACTTTTTTAGCATGAAACTGGCTGATGGCACCGAGACCAAGGAGAAAGTCAGCATCTTCTTTAAAGATGACAAGCTGGAAAGCTTCAGCGGGGACTATATTCCAAGCGCCGCTCAGGGCCCCGCTGAGTAACGCTCTTGATATCATCCGTATTGGGTTGAGCAACAACTGCCACTTGGAGTTATCGCTCAATCCACTCTGGATTTGGACTAGGAAGCCGCCTTTGCCGCCCGGCGACGCCTGGCTTCTTTAGGATCTGCCTTAAGCGGGCGATAGATTTCCACGCGATCACCCGGCTGCATTTCATATTCTGGCGCCTTTGCCAGCCCTTTGGTTCCCAAAGCCTGCCCAAAAACACCCAACTTTGCCGTCTCCAGATCAATTTCCGGAAATTCCTTAATAATACCCGAGCGACGCACAGCTTCCGTCGCTGTAGTGCCTGGCTTAACCAATAACTCTATGATCTTCTGCTTTTCCGGCAGGGCATAAGCCACTTCCACGTTGATCATTTCAATGTCTGACATAATCGCTATTACTCCACGCCCCGACCTCAAACCTACGCCAACTAGCGGTATAGGTGTCGAGCCCGATTACAAATTCCGTCGACCATTTCATTGGCCACCTGCTCAAAAACCTTGCCCACAGCTCCTGACACCAGTTTATTGTCGAGCTCAAACTCCACCGCAAAGCCCACCTTGCTAGCGCTGGGAGACAACGCCTTAAACGTCCATTCGCCCAGCAAATTTACAAACGGCCCCTCCACCAACTCCATGGTCATAAGCGCGGGAGCCTCAAGGCGATTGCGAGTAGTAAAGCTGTGACGAAACCCCATCCGGCTCAGATCAAGCCGGGCAATAACCTCTTCATCAGTTCGCTCTAGTACCTGTGCACCAACGCAGCCATTCATAAAATTCGGATAGGCTTCAATATCGTTCACCAAATCAAACATATGACGGTCGGAGTAGGTTACCAGGGCGCTTCTTTCTATACGTTTCAATGTACCGCTCAGCTGTTGCTGCAAATTGTTCTACACCCTCCTATTGTAGAGTTTCAAGCAGGGCAAGCCAACCGCCACCAAAAGACACGGACTGGCATTCTTGCTAGAATTTTGGCATCTCAACTGTCGGATATAATAAGAATGGCATCATCTCGCGAACAATTTGGATCACGCATTGGCTTTATCCTGGCCGCCGCCGGCTCGGCCGTCGGTATCGGCAACCTCGTAGGATTCCCCGTTAATGCCGCTAAAAATGGAGGGGCGGCATTCCTGTTGATGTACGCGGTATTTGTCGTACTGTTCTGCCTGCCTGTTATGCTCGCTGAGATTTCCGCTGGACGTCATTCACGCAGAAACCCCCTGGGCACGTACCAAACCCTGGCCCCCGGCAGCAAATTCTGGCCTATCGGTGGCTGGCTTGCATTGATCACCCCGTACATGATCGCCGTTTTCTATTCCGTTCTGACTCTGTGGATTCTGGCCTACCTGACGGTTTCTGTGAGCGGTGGTTTGGAGCAATTGGCACAACCCGACTACTTCTCCAATTTCATCAGCAGCACCACCATCTTTATATACCTTGCAATTATCTACGCTCTGGTGGGCTACATCCTAAAAGGCGGTGTCAAAGAAGGTATTGAGAAAGCAGCCAAGATTCTGATGCCGGCACTGTTTGTAATGCTGATAGGCCTGGTGATATTTGTACTGACTCGTGATCATGCCATGCTTGGTGTTAAGTTCTACCTGATTCCCGACATTAGCAAGATCACTCCACAAGTTATCAATGGCGCCATGGGGCAAGCTTTCTTCTCTTTATCGCTGGGCATGGGTATTTTGATTACTTACGGCTCCTATATGGACAAACAGGCCAGCATCCCCCAATCCAGCAAAATGGTGGCGCTTGCCGATACAGGCATCGCCTTTACCGCAGGCCTAATGATTCTACCGGCCATTTTTTCATTCAATCCCGACATCAATCCCGACGAACTTTCCAACTCCTCCGTATCACTGATTTTCACCTTCCTGCCCAAAATTTTCCTCGCCATGCAGGCCTCAATCGGCTACACAGGCGCGAGCATTGTCGCTAGCGTGTTTTTCTTGCTGGTGTTTTTTGCGGCTCTCACGTCCTTGGTATCTATTATCGAAGTACCTGTGTCCGGCGTTATGGATCAGAAGCAAGTATCGCGTAACCGCGCTCTTAGCGAAGTGGGATTTAGCATGATATTGGTGTCCATCGCTTGTGCCGTTTCCTTCGGCATGGTCGAGTTTTTCACCAATTTCACCAGTTACGGCGGCGCCAACAAGTCGTTTTTTGATTTTGTTATCGACGTTTTCTACGACACCATTCTTCCCCTGAACGGTTTTATGATCTGCATGTTGGTGAGCTTTCGTTGGAAGAAAGCCAATATGGACAAGGAACTGGAGATTGGAGCGCCGAACTACAAGGGATCTCTTCTAGAGCGCTATGTTAACCTGTCGTTGGAAACCCTGATCCCACTGATGCTTCTGTTTGTGTTTATCAACACCGTACTGTTGAAATTCTTTGGTAGCAGCCTTATTTAGATCATAGACACCTATCTCATAGGCAATGCGGGGAGCCCGGTTTATAATCCCCGCTTTCTCCACAGTAGCACCGATAATGGCCAAGAAAAAACCAAAGACACCCAGCAACAATATCGCCCAGAACAAGAAGGCGCGCTTCGACTATCACCTGACGGACAAGACTGAAGCGGGTTTGGCATTGAAAGGCTGGGAAGTTAAGAGTTTGCGCGAAGGCAAAGTTCAGATCGTCGATACCTATGTGCATATCAAGAATGGTGAAGCCTGGTTGCTAAACGCCCAGATCAGCCCTTTGAATACCGTGTCCACACATTTTGTCATCGAGCCCAACCGCCCTCGCAAGCTGTTACTGAAGCGCAAGGAAATTGCCAAACTGCAGCAGGCAGTGGATCAAAAAGACTATACCTGCGTGTGTACCTCCCTTTATTGGAAGGGGCATTTGGTCAAAGCCGAAATTGCCTTGGCCAAGGGTAAGAAAATGCACGACAAGCGCGAAACTGAGAAGCAGCGGGACTGGAACCGCGAAAAGCAGAGACTCTTCCAAAAACAGCTCTGACAATCTCTACGTTAAAGTGTACGTCGGCTATCGCTGTGCTCTAGCCGACCTACGCACTATCCCAATACTACGCGTGCAGCCACTACAACCAACAGCACACCAAATACTTTATTGATTACGCCGGCACTGTGTTCCAAGCGGGTAATTACCGCTGGATGCGACACCATCATAGCAACCGCGACATACCACAGAGCATCGACACCAGCTGAAACCGCTGCCATACCCAACTTTTGGGCAAGCACCGAATCCACATCGATAAACTGGGTGTAAACTGCGAGAAAGAAGATTGCCAACTTGGGATTCAGAAACGCAGTCAAGAAGCCGGTGACCACCCCCTCTTTTACCGAGACATCGGATTCTCCACGATTAAAGTCCGTCGGTGCGGTAATCGACTTATACGCCAGGTACAACAAAAACAGAGCGTCCAACCAGCGCAGCCCGTCGAAAAGTACCGGCATATTCTGCAACGCCAGAGCCAATCCCAACGCGGCCAGCAATGCGTAGCTACCGACACCGGCGCCGTGGGCGATTGCGGTATAGACTCCCTGCGCCCTTCCACCTTTAACGGTTTGATCAACAACAACTGCCAGACTGGGGCCCGGGCTTGCCGCACCTAACCAGCACAGGCCAGCCAGTGTTAGCCATTCAACAACACTCATAAACTATCAACTTACTCTCAAAAGAAAGGGCGCCGAAGCGCCCTTAGATATGCCCTAATAGTAAAACTTAGAAGGACTTACGCAGTGTAATACCCACAGTAC
>JALUYN010000705.1 GCA_027012915.1 Cellvibrionaceae bacterium | reverse complement strand
AGCGAAAGAAGCTAAGACAGAGCCGAAGGAAGAAGGCTTCTTCACCAAGCTGTTTCGTTCTTGGTTTGGCGGCGCTGAAAAGCAGGAAGAAGAGCCTAAAAAGACCGAGAAACCGCGCAATAACAACAACCGCAAGCGTGGCGGACGTAATAACAACCAAAACCGTAATCGCAATAATCGTCGTGACAACAATCGTGACAATAACCGCGATAACAATCGAGGTGGGCGTCAACAGGAAGGCCAGGACAAGCGCGACAACCAACAGCGCAATAAATCTGAAAAGCCTCGTAACGATAAGCCACGTAACGAAAAACAGGCTAATCGTCGTAACGAAGCCAAAAAGGACAAGCAAAATCAGCAGTCTGTAGAGAAAGCCGATAACGCTCAAAGTGCCGGGGATAATAATGATCGTCCGAACAAGCGCCCTGCCAACAAGCGTGCCCGCCCGCAACAGCGCCGTCGTGGTCGTCGCGATGAGTCTGCTGATTCCGGCAAGCCAGTAGATAAGGAAGTTCAGGAGCTGAATCAACAGGTTGATGACGCTATCGACAGTAAAGAGGCGCAACAGGCTCCAGCCAAGCAACGCGCTGAAGGTAAGAAAAAACCTGCTGAGCGCGCTGATCGCAAGCCACGCGAAGAGCGTAAACCAAAAGCTGATAAGCAAGATCGTTCTGAAGCGCCTAAGAAAGAAGCTGGCAACGCACCCGCTGCGAACATCAAGTCAGAGCCCGATGCAGCGCCTAAAGAAGATGCGGTAGCTCAAACTCCTGCCCCTGTTAAAGCAGAAGCGCCGGCTAAAGCTGATTCACAGGAAGCACCGGTTGCAGCTAATGCTCAAATCGAAGAGGTAAAAGCTGTATCGGCAGAAGTAAAAGCCTCTCCTGTTGCTGAAGAGAAAACTGAAGCAAAAGCCGAAGCTGTGGAAGAAGTTAAAACTGAAGCTCCTGCCCCCAAGGCTGAGAAACAGGAAGTTGCGAGCAAACTTGTGGAGACTTCCGAAGAAGCAGCTCCCAAGAAAAGTTACGCCCGACCAGCCAATGATCCTCGCGTGACTCCAAAACCGGTTGCACATCTGGTTATTGAGAACGTTGTTATGGAAGTGGTTGTTAGCGAGCCACTGGATACCGCCACTGAAGCTCAGATTGCGCGCAATCCTCGCCAATTACCGCGTCCTGCGAATGATCCTCGAGTGGCTAATGCCGCAGAAGGTGCTGAGTAGTTTGCCCAGGGCCTTGTCCCCAAATCACTCAGATAACCACGACAAACCCTGGCACTGGTGCCGGGGTTTGTTGTTTATACAGTAAAGAAAAGTGGGAAGTAGTAAGTTTGGAACAGAGCTGGAACCCTCTAGTGTCCGCCGTTGTGTATCTTCGCCATTTCACCATTAATGAATGCACTTACGATCAACCCTTGCAGTTCATCCAGTCCTTGAAACTCGAGGCCATAGACGCGCTCGCCCCGTGCAGTAGCCGCAACATTCCCTGGTACATCAAAGCAACTAGGGGTTCTAGGGATTTTCCGTCCAAAAACGACAAAGTGCTCTGGAGGCCCCGCCATCTATGGCCTCCAGAGGGGTATTACTTTTTTCGATATCCCTATTTTGGTTCTAATTGGGTAAGATTTGGCCTTTTTAGGCTAAATCTATGGCATTCGAAGAACGTGTTCAGATCTTGTCCGAGGTAGAACAAGATGAGTTTTATGGACCACCCGCTTTCACCACTGCCGACCAACGCTTCTTTTTCTCGCTAAATGATAAGGAACTGGCGATTGCTAAAAGCCTCCGTCATCGGGGTCAGCGCTATATGCTGGTTGTACTGCTGGGCTATTTCAAGGCCAAGCCGGTGGTGCTTCATCCCGGTTTCCACCAGATCAAGCAGGAT
The DNA here is from genome assembly GCA_027012915.1 of Cellvibrionaceae bacterium. The sequence continues at coordinate 3,180 of JALUYN010000705.1, read as the reverse complement.
CTCAAATACGTTTATCAAACCATTCTACCAGGGCCGGGCTGTAGACCCTTTAATCTCACGCCAAAAGAGAACGAACGGATTTACCAACGTATTTTCCAACTCTGCAACTACCAGCGCTGGAATGCCAAAGACCACGGAGCTGCGTTGAGCGCCTACTTATCCCAGCAAGCCAGAGCCTGGACGGCTCCAAGACACCTCTTCGATGCGGCCATTGAGTATTGTTCGAGACAGAAGATAGCGATCCCTGCCTACAGCACGCTGCAAAAGATCATCAGTCAAGTGGTGGGAGATGAACAGGAAGACATGGTCAACCGCCTTGAGCGTGCAATGTCACAAGATCTTAAGCATGCACTGGCGGATCTCGTAAACGGCGAAGGTCCGCTGCCGTTTCGGCAGTTGCGACAATCGGCCCGTAACTTCACCGGAACTGAGTTGGAAAAGGAATTGACGGTGTATCGTAACATCCAGCATTGGATGCCAGAAGTGGATCTGCTCTTGAGCATGCTTTCGCTGTCACAGAAAAATCAACAACACCTGGCGGAGAAAGTCGATTACTACGGCGCCAGACTGAAACGGCAAACTTTAAGTAACCAACGACTGTATTTATTGTGCTATCTGCAATCCCGATGGCAGCAAGCACTGGAACGTATTGCCGATGGTTTTGTGCATCATGTTAGGCAGACCAAGCAGAAGGCAAAGGAATATGCCCAGGAAGCGGTTTATCAGGATTGGCAAAAAGCGGCCAAAAATATCAGCAAGGCGGCTGAAGTGCTCCATCTATTCATTGATGACGACATCGATCTGCAACTGCCGTTTGCGACAGTAAGACAAAAAGCATTGACCCTGCTAGACAAAAAGGATCTGGAATCTATATGCCTGTTCCTGAATGAGCAGAGGCGTTCAGTCGATGATGCCATGTGGCAGTACTTCGAAGATAAAGACGGTCTGCGCAAGGGCTTGCTGCGAGAATTGTTTCGATGTCTGCGCTTCGAAGGCAGCAATGGCACACAGCACTTAGCGGAAGCCTTAGCGAAAGCACAAGTCGAACTCAGCACCGAGGCCCAATTGCAAACCGCCAACACTCGGCTGCTCTCCAAGAAGGCTCTCGAATTCCTGCTGGATCAGGACGGTAAGATATTGATAAACCGCTATGAATGGTTCCTTTATCAGCAGATTCCTGATCGCCTGAATGGCCAGCTGACACTGCCTGAAGTCATTAAATACCGGGCGCTTGATGCTGATCTGATCGACGGGGAACATTGGCGAAAGCACAAATATACGCTGCTACAACAGAGCCAACTGACCAATTTGGCTGAGAAGCCTGAAAAACTGATCAAGCAAATGGCCATTGAATTGGAAACCCGCCTGTACGAAGTTGGCGAATATCTTGAACATGAAGACAACCGGAATATTATTTTGCGTAATCCGCAGGGTAGACACTTCTGGCGCTTACCTTCAGCTAGCAAACATCATCTGGTCAATAATCCCTTCTTCCAGCAAATCCCCACAACGGGTGTCGCGGATGTACTGCGTATGGTGGATCGTGACACGGGGTTCATTAACTGCTTCGCACATGTGCTGGGTTCTCAATCCAGAAGCCATGCGCATGAATATGACCTGTTGGCTATTCTGGTCGGCAATGCCACCAATCAAGGCATATACGGTATGGCGCAGATCTCTGATCGTACCTATGATCAGCTCAGCACCATCCAGGCAAACTATCTACGTTTGGAGACCTTGAATGCTGCCAACGACAACATCAATAACGCGACAGCAAAGCTACCTATCTTCCGCTACTACAATATCCAGGAGGATGTGATCCACGCCAGTGCCGACGGCCAAAAGTTCGAAGCCCGGCGCGAGACCTTCAAAACCCGTTACTCGTCAAAGTACTTCGGCACACAAAAAGGTGTTTCTGCCATGACCCTAATCGCCAATCACGCTGCTATTAATGCGAGGGTAATCGGCGCCAACGAGCATGAATCGCACTACATTTTCGATTTGCTGATGAGCAATACATCAGACCTCATTCCGGAGGTGCTCTCGACCGATACCCATGGGGTGAACCATGTGAACTTCGCATTGCTGGATCTGTTCGGATACCAGTTTGCCCCGCGCTATGCCCAGGTTGGTAAAGTGATCAATGACATGTTTGATGTCAAGGAAGACAAAGAGCATAGAATACAGCTGCGCTTGAAAAAGCCTATTAATACGCATCGGATTGCACAGCACTGGGATACCATTCAACGCATTGCAGTATCGCTTAAACAGCGGAAAACAACCCAAGCAACATTGGTAAGAAAGCTCTCGGGCTACAAGCACAACCATCCGTTACTGGAAGCCCTGACGGAATACAACCGCCTGGTGAAAGCGAACTATCTACTGTGCTACATCGATGATGCCAGCTTACGAACTTATGTTCAGCGCGCACTAAACCGTGGAGAGGCCTATCACCAATTGCGCCGGGCCGTGAGTAACATCAATGGCGATCAATTCCGAGGCAGTTCAGACGAAGAAATCCAGCTATGGAACGAATGCGCTCGTTTGGTCACCAATGCCATAATCTATTTCAACTCCAGGATACTCAGCCAGCTGCTGACCAGCTTCGAATACCACGGAGACACCAAACGAACAGGAATCGTCAAACAGGCATCCCCTGTGGCTTGGCATAACATCAACTTCAAGGGGACTTACAACTTCGAATTGGGTGAAAAATTGCCAGATCTGGAGGAGCTGATGTGCTCAATCGAGGGATATTTACCCGTCAGCGAAAAGTAATACCCCTCTGGAGGCCATAGATGGCGGGGCTTCCAGAGCACTTTGTCGTTTTTGGACGGAAAACCCCTAGAACCCCAGAGTCGGGGCGTCAACTCTTCAATTTTGTTGGCCGGGTGAATACTGATGCGTTGCAATACATCCACCAGGTACGTATACGGATTAATATCGTGCAGCTTGCAGGTACTGATCAGACTCTGGATTATGCCCACATGTTCGGCCCCCAATTCAGTCCAACAGAACATCCGAATGTATTCAAATTGCTTTCCGCCGCAGCAATGAATACAACAGTAACGGCACGACCAACAACGTGAGCACCGTCGCAGCGAGGGTGCCAAAGATCAAAGAGATGGCGAGCCCACTGAACATCGGATCTTTCAACATGATGGCGCTACCCAATACGAT
>JALUYN010000704.1 GCA_027012915.1 Cellvibrionaceae bacterium | reverse complement strand
CCCCTTTTATTCTGTAGATCTTTCGGTAATTGTATATAAACCGTTCAAGCTCTAAACTGAAAGTAGAAGAGCAAAACTGAATAAAGGAGACACCATTGTGTCGGATTCTGAGCGCAGGCACTTCAGCCGGGTTCGATTTCATTCTTCCTGCGTGATTTCGCAAGGCGATCAGCAATGGGAGTGTCTGTTACTGGATGTCTCAATCAAGGGATTATTGGTGGCCAAACCTGAAGGTTTCGACGCCGATGCCGATGCAAAGCTGGAGGCTTCCATCGCATTGAGTGACAGCGCCCTGATTCGTATGGACGTGGCCATTGCCCGCAGTGAATCCAATCGATTGGGGCTGGTGTGCACCAATATCGATGTAGAGAGTATTGGCCATCTGCGACGCCTGGTGGAGCTGAATCTGGGCGTCCCCGATGCCGCAGAGCGCGAACTGCACGAACTATTGGCCCATCACGAAGAGCAGAGCTGAACACAATTGGATTGAACGTAAGCAGGAACAGCCAAGGAATTTAGAGGTATCCATGACCGTTTACAGAAATGATTCAGAAAGTCGATGTTTCCCCCGCGTGGACTACCGTGCCCACGCGACACTGGTAACCGCTCAGCAAACCTGGCCGGTACATATTCTCGATCTGTCCTTTAATGGCGCGCTGGCCGCATTGATCTACAAGCACGAACTTCACGATGGCGAGCAGGTGGTGCTGACCATTGAGCTGGAAGATAACCAAAAAGTGAAAATGCAGGGGCATCTGGCCCATCAGCAGGGGCATTTTCTGGGGTTGGAATGCCACGCCAAGAGCATCGATCACCAGGCGCGGTTGCGAGAGCTGCTCGATAAGCACAAGGATGATACGGAACACCACTTCCGCTCACTCACCGAATTGCTGGAAGATCACGAAATGCGTGAGCCTGAAAGTACTTAGGGCCTGTTAACAGGCCCTAGTTAATAACAGATCCGATTGCGACCGGATGACTTGGCTTGATACAGCTTGTCGTCCGCTTCTTTGAGCACATCTTCGGCCAATCGGCCTGGCTCTGAATGAGCCACACCAATACTCATTGTCACTTTTAACTCACCTGAATCCAGGTACAGCGTCTGGTCGGCAATGGTGTCCACAAATTGCTGGGCGCGTTTGATGGCCACTTCTTCGGTGACGTCGGGCAGAATAATCAAAAACTCTTCACCACCCCAGCGGGCCAGAATATCGTTGTTGCGGGTGGCCTGGGTCAGAATTTCGGCGATCATCTTCAGTACCATATCTCCAGCACTGTGGCCGTAGGTGTCGTTAACTTGCTTGAATTTGTCGATATCACCCAGCAAGACTGCGCTATTGGCTTCGATTTCCGGGCAGAAATGTCCGTGATGAATGTGGTTTTCGTAGATAAAGCGACGATTGAACAAGCCGGTGAGGGTATCGGTGTTGGCGGCGCTGTGTAGTGCTTGGCGCATGCTGTCCATCTGCATCATCGACTGATCCACGGTGTACTCTCGAGAAAGACACAGTAAACCCAGCAGGCTCATGGATGTCAGATAGCGGATCTGCTCCAGCTCGGAATACTGGTGCTCGACCCAGGGCAGTTGCCAGTACCAGCTGGCCGCGGTGCCCAGAATAAACAGCACAAACAACGGCAGACCAATGCGCACCCGCGTGGTAAACAGGGTGATGCTCAACAGCGGGTATGACCAATACAGACCCGTGCCGCTGGCGCCGCCGGTAAACACCAGCAAACAGCCCAGCAAATAGGACGCTGCAGCCAGGGTGGTGACGGCTTTGTAGTAATGGTCGGGGTCGCGAAACAGCGCCAGATTTACGCTGCCGGTAAACGACACCAGCAACAGACTGATGCCCAGCCAGTAGGTGCCGCCGATCATGTGCCGGATGCCAAAAATGGCGGCCATCACCAAGCCCATTGCCGCCACCAAGCGCAGCAGCTTGAATCGGGTTTGGTTTTGGATATTACTCAGTTGTCGGTCTTGAGATGGGCTCAAAATGGTGGAATCGCTGATAATTGCCTGTTTTTCACCAGTATAGGCCCCCTCACCAAAAATGACACCAATGCGATTGCGTCAGACTCAACAGGGCCAGCCAGCTAGTTTGCAGTGGCGGCCGCCACTCGCACGGCTTCAACCCGTTTCTGCAGCCAGGGCACCACTTCATCTTCAAACCAGGCGTTCTTCTTCAGCCACAACTGATTGCGCGGTGAGGGGTGGGGCAACACCAGGCGATCCGGTGTCAGTTCTTGCCAGTGTTGCACTCGCTCGGTCAACGTCTTGTATTGCTTGAGTATTTTGGGAGCCAGATAGTGTTGCTGTGCGTACTGGCCGATCAGCAGCGTCAATTCAATATTGGGCAGATGTTGCCACACGGCGTCGTGCCACTGCGGGGCGCATTCCTTGCGTGGCGGCAGATCGCCGGACCTGCCCTTGCCGGGGTAGCAGAAGCCCATGGGCATAATGGCAAACAGCGATTCATCGTAGAATTCGTCCTTGTTCACGCCCAGCCATTGGCGCAGCCGGTCACCGGAAGGATCGTCCCAGGGAATACCACTGGTGTGCACGCGCGTTCCCGGTGCCTGACCTATAATCATGATGCGCGCCTGCGGCGCGGCGCGCAGCACAGGTCGTGGCCCCAATGGCAGGTGTTCTGCGCACAATTGGCACTGGCGAATATCGCTTAACAGCAGGTCAAGTTCAGGTTTTGGCATTTGCCGACTCGGTGGTTAATTGCGTTGCCTCATTATTGCCCAAATTGGTAATATGCCGCCTTAATTTTCGGCCCAAACGGCCGTTTCATTTTTCTTATTTCGGAAGTTCTCTCATGTCTCGCGATTCCCGCAACGCTACCCTGTTTGAATTGGAAAACAACGACGCTTTTATCGGTCGCCATATTGGGCCCAACGCCCAGCAAACCGACGCCATGCTGGCGGAACTGAACGTAGCTTCTATCGATGAGCTGATTGAGAAAACCGTACCTGCGGGCATTCGCAAGCGCGACGATCTGAACCTGGACGTTGCTGTCAGCGAAGATCAGGCGCTGGCTGAAATCAAAGCCATCGCCAGCAAGAATCAGGTGTTCAAGTCCTACATCGGCATGGGCTACCACAACACCATCGTGCCCAACGTGGTACTGCGCAATGTGATGGAAAACCCCGGTTGGTACACCGCCTACACCCCGTACCAGCCCGAGATCGCCCAGGGCCGTCTGGAAGGCCTGTTGAACTTCCAGCAAATGATTATCGACCTGACAGGTATGGAACTGGCCAACGCCTCCATGCTGGATGAAGGCACCGCCGCGGCCGAAGCCATGGCCATGTGCAAGCGCCAGATGCGCAAAAACAAATCCAACAACTTCTTTGTGGACGAAGCCACTCACCCGCAGACTCTGGCGGTAATTCAAACCCGCGCCGAACACTTCGGCTTTGAAGTGCTGGTAGGTAAGCCCGAAGAAGTAATGAGTGATGCCGACTACTTTGGTGCGCTGTTGCAAAACCCCGGCACCAGCGGTGAAGTCCGCGACCTGACTGACCTGATTGAAATCGCCCACGGCAAAGACGCATTGGTCACCGTTGCCGCCGATATCATGAGCCTGGTACTGATGAAGAGCCCCGCCTCCATGGGGGCCGACGTAGTGGTGGGTACTAATCAACGCTTTGGTGTACCGCTGGGCTTCGGTGGCCCGCACGCCGCTTTCTTCGCCTTCCGCGACAAGTACAAGCGCTCTGCGCCGGGTCGTATTATCGGTGTCTCCATCGATACCAAAGGCAAGCCTGCACTGCGTATGGCCATGCAAACCCGCGAGCAACACATCCGCCGCGAAAAGGCCAACTCCAACATCTGTACTTCTCAGGTACTGCTGGCACTGATGAGCGTGTTCTACGCCATCTACCACGGCCCTGAAGGTCTGAAGCGCATCGCCAACCGCATTCATCGCCTCACCGGTATTCTGAGTGAAGCACTGCAGGAAGTGGGCTTCGATATCGTGCACGACACCTACTTCGATACCCTGGCCATTCAGGTGGACGAAAAGCAGGATGAAATCTATCAACGCGCCCTGGCAGCACAGGTCAACCTGCGCAAGCTGGGTGAGGGTGCACTGGGTGTATCTGTCAACGAAACCACCCGCATCGCCGATATCGCCGAGCTGGTATCCATCTTCACCGGCACCGCTGTGGAAGATCTGGAAGTGGAATTGGATGCACTGGATGACGAACTGGCCAACGGTTCCAAAGGCATGCCAGAGGCACTGCTGCGCACCGACGAGATTCTGTCTCACGAAGTGTTCAACAGCTATCACAGCGAAACCGAAATGCTGCGTTATCTGAAGCGCTTGGAGAGCCGTGATATCGCCCTGAACCACTCCATGATTCCGCTGGGTTCCTGCACCATGAAACTCAATGCCACCGCCGAGATGATTCCGGTGACCTGGCCCGAGTTCAACAGCCTGCACCCGTTCGCGCCTATCGATCAGGCCGAAGGTTACCAACAGCTGTTTGAAGAACTGCAAGACATGCTGGCCGCCTGTACCGGTTACGACGGTGTCAGCCTGCAACCCAACGCCGGTTCTCAAGGTGAGTACGCCGGTTTGGTGGCGATCAAGAAATACTTTGAGGCCAAAGGTGAGCACGATCGCAACATCTGCCTGATTCCGTCTTCCGCACACGGTACTAACCCGGCGTCCGCCATGATGGTGAGCATGAAGGTTGTGGTTGTGGATTGCGATGCCAAAGGCAACGTCGATATGGACGACCTGCAAGCCAAGATCGACCAATACGGTGAGCAGATCGCCTGCATTATGGTGACCTACCCATCCACCCACGGTGTATTCGAAGAGGGCATTGTGGATCTGTGCGAGCGCATCCACGCCATTGGCGCTCAGGTGTATATCGACGGTGCCAACATGAACGCCCTGGTGGGCATCGCCGCACCGGGCAAGTTTGGCGGCGACGTGTCTCACCTGAACTTGCACAAAACCTTCTGTATCCCTCACGGTGGCGGCGGTCCTGGCATGGGCCCCATTGGCGTAGGTGAGCACCTGAAGCCCTACCTGGCCGGTCACCCGGTACAGGAAGTGCCTG
>JALUYN010000703.1 GCA_027012915.1 Cellvibrionaceae bacterium | reverse complement strand
ACTTACCGAACTGTTTGACGGCAAGATCAGCGTAGAAAGCGAACCGGACCAAGGCTCCAGTTTTACCATTCGCATTCCGCTCACCGTAAACTACGATGTCAAACTTCATAGCGACAACAAAACCGAGCGAGACGTCTTTCACGGCATGCATGTGCTACTGGTGGAAGACAACAGCGTCAATGTTAAAGTTGCTGGCGCCATGCTGGATCGCAGCGGTGTCACCTACGATGTCGCAGAGAATGGGCAGGAAGCGCTTGAGCAATACACCACAAATCCCACGTCCTACGACGCAATCTTTATGGATTGCGACATGCCAATAATGGATGGCTATGAAGCCACTCAGAAGATCCGCGCTTTTGAGGATGAGCAGCAATTGTCGCCGATTTATATCTGCGCGCTGACCGCCCACGCGCTGACGGACTTGATTGAGCGCTGCTTTGCAGTGGGCATGGACAAGCATCTGGCCAAGCCCATCAAGCCCAAAGACCTGGAACTAATATTGCGGTTCTTTAACGAGCCCAGAGATGAGTCGCCAGGATAGATAACATAGAAAACTAAAGACCGAAACAAAAAAGGGGGCGACGTAGATTCTCCACTTCACCCCCTCCACATGCCTCACAATACGTGGGGCACTACTTTTTCATATTGTCCTGTTTAACCTGCTCCACCAACGCCAGTGTCACAGTGCCTTGCCCCATACGCAGAGCGACTTTTTCCACCTTGCGTTTGGCCACGCCACGAATAAAAAACGGGGCTTGATTGATACGATCGAGAGCGTCTTGCTCCCACTGAATTTCGACTTTGCTCACGGATTACATCTCTTAAAATAAAACTCAATTGAACTGCACAGCGTCGGGCTTGGGCGCATCGTTGCAGGTTTCGCAGATTACGTCTGTGGCCAGCACGTGGCCACAGGGGCGATGCTTCAGAGTCAGGGGGTGATTTACCTTCGGCAACCACTCCAAAACCCACTGTCGCAAAGCCATGGTCTGGGGGTACAGTGCCTTGCCCTTTTCTGTCAGCTTGTATTCGAAGCGAGGCGGATTGGACTGATATTCCTGACGCTCAAAAATGCCGGTCTCCACCAACAACTTCAGGCGATCTGCGAGAATATTGGTGGCCACGCCCAATTGCTGCCGGAAATCGTCGTAACGAGCCAATCCCACAAAAGACGCAGCCATTAACAGCAACGTCCAGCGATCACCAATGATATCGGTAATATGTCCCAGCAATTGCTCATTGCTGGCAGCATTGCGTGAACGGCGCTGATTGCCAATGGCCTTCAAGCCTTTGGGGGACGCATCACTATTGTCTTCGCTCACCACCCGGTCGACATCATCGTAGTGCAACGCTTCGCCACAGTGACGACATACCGCCAGTGGCTTAAGTTCGTGACCACCATGAGTGTTATGAAACAGCTGTGTCGGCAAGTCCGCCATCTCTGCGCCAGCCCAACGGGTCTCCCACTGCCAAATCAGCAGTGCCCAGGGATACAATCCCAGGCCCTTGTCGGTAAGGCGATACTCATAGCGTAACGGCGTGGTTTGATAGGGGTTCTTGTAGAGAATTCCATTAAGCACCAGAGTTTCCAGGCGCTTCGACAAGGTACCCCGAGAGGCTCCCGTACTCTGGCGGAATTCCTCAAATCGGTGCTTGCCGAGAAAGACTTCACGAAGGATCAGAATGGTCCAGCGATCACCGAGTATATTCAGGCCTCGGGCCACCGGATTGGACAGTAATTGTTGGGCTGCTTGCATGGGTGAATCCTACTGGAATTCCCCTTTCGGATAAACACTGACACTGCTATTTGCCAGGGTTTTGGCTTGCCTGTACCACTTTGGGCTGTTAGTCTAATTAAACAAGTTACTTTCACTGACAGACTACCTAGACCAGTCAAATGCATTGAACTTGCCGACCACAAAACTTACCGCGATCCGAAACTAAATAGAGAGCACAGAGAGAACCATGAACGCCTGGTTTGAAAAGCATCAAGCAACCCTCGACAAAGCCCTGGACGCCTGCGAAAAACGCTACTCCTGGACCGCCTACACCGAAAGTCCGAGCAGCAAGATTCACGGCAAGGAAATCCCCGCCGCGGGCAAAGCCCGCTTTGAAGCCCTGTTGGGTAAAGACTATCCGCTGCAACAACCGGGAGAGATAGGTCGCACCGGCGCAGAAGTATCACCTTACACTCAGGAACCTCTGGGCATCACCTACCCCAAAGTGGACGTCGAAGCACTCTACCAAAGCATCCGCGACGCAATGCCAGCCTGGCGTGATGCCAGCGTCGAAACCCGCATGGGTATCTGCCTGGAAATACTCGACCGCTGTGCCGCGCAGCTATTTGAAAATGCCCACGCCACAATGCACACCGCGGGGCAAAGTTACATCATGGCGTTTGCCGGCAGTGGTGCCAATGCTCTGGACCGAGGTCTGGAAGCGCTGGTTTACGCCTACAAGGCCATGCGCGATGTACCGCAAAGCGCTGACTGGCAGCGCACCTTTGGCGCCGACGGCGCCGCCAAACTGGAAAAGAAATTCAAACTGATGCCACGGGGCATCAGCGTTAACGTCTGCTGCGCCACTTTCCCTCTGTGGAATGGCTACCCCGCACTCTGTGCCAGCCTGGCAACAGGTAACCCGGTAGTATTTAAGCCCCACCCAAGCGGCATTCTGCCCGTAGCCTTGGTAGTCAGTGTTTGCCGAGAAGTTCTGCAAGAAGCCGGCTTTGATCCAAATCTGGTAACCATGGTAGCTGACACCCGTGAAGAACCCGCCACCATGCAATTGCTTGAACACCCTGATACACGAATTATCGATTTCACTGGCGGCCCCACATTTGGCGAGTGGATCGAGCAAAATTGTCGCAACTCTCTGGTGTATACCGAAACCGCCGGTTGCAATTCCGTGGTTGTCGAATCAACCGATAATCTTGCCGGGATGTGCAAGGCCATCGCCCACTCGCTGTGCCAGGCTTCGGCACAAATGTGCACCAGCGTGCAGAACATCCACATCCCCAGCGACGGTATTCTCGTCAACGGCGAAAGAGTTAGCTTTGACGAAGTCGCCGCTGCTTTGGTGGATGCGGTAGAAACACACCTGGCCGACCCCAAACATGCAGCCTTCCTGTGTGGCACTCTGGTAAACGACACCATATACCAAACCATCGAACGTTTGACGCTCGAAGGCGAGCAACGCGGCCGCCTGTTGCGCCGCTCTGGCCCTTATGACAATCCCGGGTTCCCCAACGCGCGCACCGCTACACCACTGATGATCGCGGTTACGCAAAAAGAAAGCGACATGTACCGCGAGGAACTGTTTGGCCCTGTGTCGTTTTTGATCAAGGGAGAAAGTGCGCAAAGCTGCCTGAATGCGGCAACCGGCGATGCTCGCGAGCGCGGAGCGATTACGTCTCACGTCTACTCGGTCGATGCGGAGTTTCTGGAAGAAGCCCAGGATGCCTACAACAACGCAGGCGCTTCGGTGGCATGCAATCTAATGGGTATGCCCATCAACTTCGCCGCCGCCTACAGCGATTATCATGTCACCGGTCTCAACCCCGCGGGTAACGCCTGCCTCACAGATCTGGCTTTTGTAGCCAGCCGCTTTCGCATCGTGCAGCGCAAAATCATGGTCGACTGAACCCAGTGCCGTTATCGCAAGGAGCGTGCGCCAAAAGTAGGGCCTATGAAGGCACGAAGCAATCTCCAGCTTTGACACAACGCTGAAGAAATAGACTCATACCCTGTGGGCCCTACTTTTGGCTTTCACTTTCGAAAGTACGAAGAACAACTATGACTGATGTATATATCCTCGGGATCGGCATGACCGGTCTCGGCAAATTCGTAGAGCGCAGCGTAAAGGACCTTACCCGTGAAGCTGTAGATCTGGCCCTGCGAGATGCTGGTGCCAAAGTTGAAGACATTCAAGCGGCCTGGTTTTCCAACACTCGCCAGGGTCTGCTCGAAGGTCAAAACGGTGTACGTGGCCAATGTGCGCTGCGCCCCCTTGGGTTTCAACGCATACCCATTACCAATGTGGAGAACGCTTGCGCTTCCGGCTCCACTGCTCTATTACAAGCTGTGGCGCACATTAAAGCCGGGCTGTGCGATACCACTTTGGTCGTGGGCGCAGAAAAAATGTTCTTCCCGGATAAGCGCGACGCCATGTTCAATGCCTTCAAAGGCGGAACGGATATCCACCGCATTGATGAATTTCATAAACGCGTATTGGGAATGTGTACGGATTTGATTCCCGAAGAATTGCGCCTGCAGGATACCGGGCAACGCAGCTTTTTTATGGACAGCTACGCGGCACAGGCTCGCCTGCATATGCAAACTTTTGGTACGACGCAGAGACAATTTGCAGCGGCGGCTGCGAAAAATCACTGGCACTCGACCATGAATCCCCTGGCCCAATATCGCGATGATATGAGCATTGAAGAAGTTCTCAACGGTCGCCTGATCGCCTGGCCATTTACCCTGCCCATGTGCGCGCCCATTTCCGATGGTGCCGCCGCGACGATAGTATGCTCGGGCGATGCCTTGAAACGTTATAACAGCCAGCGAGCAATAAAAATTCGCGGCATCAGTTTGGTTAGCGGCACCGATCGCGCTGCCGACGACTTTGCCCAGCACATAGGCAGACTGGCAGCGCTTGATGCCTACGATCAAGCCGCCATAGATCCCCAGGATATCGACGTCGTCGAAGTCCACGACGCCAGTGCCTACGCTGAAATTCAGCAGATTGAGAACCTTGGCCTCTGCCCCATCGGTGAAGGTGGAGCCTTTACCGAAGCAGGACATACGAAACTTGGCGGCAAGGTTCCGGTCAATCCATCCGGAGGACTCGTCTCGAAAGGTCACCCCGTAGGGGCCACCGGCATTATGCAACTGCACGAACTGGCAACCCAACTACGGGGGGAAGCTCAACAACGCCAAGTGGCCAATGCCCGAATCGCAGTAGCGGAGAATGGCGGCGGATTTTACGAAACCGAAGAAGCGGCGACCGTGGTAACCGTGCTGGAGAAAACGGCATGAACAACAACGCACCATTTAAACTGCCCATACAAAACCTCTATGACG
>JALUYN010000702.1 GCA_027012915.1 Cellvibrionaceae bacterium | reverse complement strand
ACTGGTAATGCTCAGATAGGTGCGCCTGTTTTCGTTGTCCAGCGATGAGAGCTTGGTGCTCATCGTTGTGATCTGGTCGTCGCTCATGACGTAGTTTTCTGTCAGCGTGACGAATTCGTCCACCATCTCCAGAACAACTTCTTTGGAATCGGAATGTATGCCCAATAATGATCCTGACCAACCTGGTTTTCCTGCTTCGGCGTATGGGTTCTCAGCGGATACCGGTGGTGGGTGGGCGTAGGATTTGATGGAGCGTGTTAGGTCGGCCAGGAACGAGAAGGCAGCATCTTGCGTGGTTTTATCGTAGCCCTGAAACTGCGTCATCGCTCGCATTGCGGATTCCAGATCCATACCGGCAACCTGAATCAGGTCGGCCTGTTGATCGTCGGCGTAGAACTGCAAGTGATCCAGAAATTCATTGGTTTTGCTGTTTACTTCGCTCGGTTCAAGGGTGCTAATCGCTCGTACAAAACTCTGCAATTCATTGGCGGCGGCTGAGCCTTCTTTCAGTTTACCTATGGCATTGTAGGTTTCGGAAAAATCGCGAATTGGCACGCCGGCACTCAGCTGCTTGGTTTTTGCCAAAACCCTGGACACGGTTTCCGTATCCATATTCTGGAGACTGTTGAAAAAGTCTTTTATGGCCTCGCCGGAATTAAAGAAATTGTCGACCAGGGTTTCCCGCTGCGGGCGCGTGGTTAAAGCCAGTGTGGTATCGGCAAAATTCTGGAAGTCGGTTTCGCTGAGGCCTTCGGCAAAATCCAGAAACTCGTCCTTTCTAAGCAGGCCGAGGTCTATCAGGATATTTCCCTGCTCTTCAGTAAGGCGGCCCAGGATTGCTTGCATACGGTCGGTCTTTTCCGACTGATACATAAAGTGATAGCTGCCGTTACCCTTAAAGACAACCATGGGCGTCGTGTCGATGCTGCCCAGACGCTGTGATTCCAGGTCCGGTATTTCAATATTGCGCAGTGCGTTGCTTACATCCTCTGGTTTGATACGTTGCGGTTCGTTGTTTTCGGAGCGGGTGCTGGCTGAGCTGTTGTAAAACGACGAGACGTAGATAGGGGGGATTTGCATAGGGATTTCCTTTTCAAAATACGCTCCTGTTACTGTTGACGGCCATAAGTCGAAAAACTTGAGTTGATAAAATTGTAAGGTTTGTAGGTAACGTGTTGATATTGTTAGGTTTTTGGTAGGTTGTGCGCGTATCAAGCAAAAGCGGCTATGGCCGATAACTCTATTCAAACAAGCTAATTTTAAACTGGCTGCCGTCAGCCTGAACTTGGACTATCTTTGCTAGTCTGAAAGACGTTCACCTCCCATTTGGTATTGGACCTGAATATGAAATCTCTCTCCATCAGCAGCAAAATTCTGTTCGGATACGCTGGCGTTCTAGTGATAACGCTTGTAGCAGCGGTACTTTTGACCCAAACCAGCCGCGGCGTACAAGACCAGGTCGGGATGTTTATCGACGATACACTGCCGCAGCTATCGGCTTTGGAGCAGGTGGGCGCGGGTATCAATCGTCTGGAGATCAGTGCCTTTTCCTTGTATGGCACCACTATTGACGTGGATACCTTCGATCAGGAGCGGCGCCAACACGCGGGTTCCATTGATCAACAGTTTTCCGTATTGGGCGGAGCTCTGAATACCGACGGGCTGAGTTCAGCGTTGCAGGATTTGGCGTCAGGTCTGGATCAACTCAGGCGGATCATGGCTGCCAATAGTGTTGATTGGGACGCTGCCCGCGTGCAGCTGGCCAGCCTGTCCGGAGAGGCCAATTCGGCGCGCCAACAGTTGAGTGATATTAAACAGCAGGTACAACAATCGGCTGCAGACAGTTCAGTGATCATTGAAGATGAGTTGGCGGGTTCGGTCACTCTGGTGGTTGTACTGGTCAGTGTCATCGCCCTGTTTGCCATGGTGGCCTACAGTGTGTCGCGTCAGCAGATCGCCAAGCCCATCGTTGAACTGTCGGGTACTCTGGAGCAGGTCAGCCGTGATCAGGATCTCACACAGCAGCTTAAAATCGCGTCGTCCGATGAGGTCGGCCAGGCTGCAATGAGTGTCAATCAGTTGCTGGGGGTATTTCGAGCTGGCATGAGCGATGTGGCTGCGGCTATTCAAGGTATCAGTCAGTCGGTAAATACACTGGGGCGGGCATCAGAGTCGTCCGACGCAACAGTATCTCGGTTGAATCAGGAAATTGATCGCCTGGTGAGCGTGATGGTCAATCTCGAAGAGCAAATCGAGCACAGTGTTGTGCGCTCTGAAGCAGCTTCGGAAACTGCCGCTCGTGGTGCGACAGAAGTACAGCAGGGGGCAAGAGAAGTGGAGAATACCTCGTCCAGTATCGCGGCCTTGGCGGGTGACATTGAAACCACTGCGGATATGCTGTTGCAGTTGCGCACAGCCGGTGATCAGGTATCCAGTGTGGTGAGTACTATTGCTGAAATTGCCGATCAAACCAATTTGCTGGCCTTGAACGCTGCGATTGAGGCGGCACGAGCGGGTGAGTCGGGACGAGGTTTTGCGGTGGTGGCCGATGAGGTGAGAAGTCTCGCCAGCAAAACGCACCAGTCAACCGTTGAAATAAACACCATGCTCGACAATATTGTCACGTCCATTACCCAGTCGGTAGATACCATGGCTTCCAATCAGGAGAAGGCGCAGCAGTCTGTTGCGCTGGCTCAGACTACGGTCGCCAGTCTGTCGGATATTCAGCAGACGATTCTCGATCTCAGTCAGGCTTCCACCGAGGTGGCTGAGTTAGCCGGAGCTGTGCGCCAGGAGGTTTGCAGCGTGCGCAGTCAGGTCAACGAGTTCAAGGGCTTGGGAGATACTGTTGCCCAGGGTAGTGGCGAGACTCGCGAGGCCTCCGGTTCATTGCGGGACTTGTCGGGTTCATTGGAATCCCTGGTAGGTAGATTCAAGGTATAGACTCACTTTCCCATTTTTCAGCGTGGATGAATTTACGCTGGGACTTGCTTATTTTTATTGTTGCAATATACTTGAGTGATCAAGCATATTGCAAGGAGTTGAAATGAGCACATCAAGCACTAGTGCCTCGGTAGTAAAATCGCTGTGGCGCAAGACCGCCGACGTGTCCCGAAAACTGGATAACAGTTTGGGGGCGGTTCACGGTATTGGTCTGACGGAGTATATGGTCCTGGATATTCTGGCTCAGGCACCCCAGGGGGCGTTGCGTCGAATTGATCTGGCTGAAGAGCTGGGGCGCACCGCCTCAGGGGTGACGCGATTGCTTAAGCCTATGGAGAAAATCGGTCTGGTGAGTAAAGCCAGCAGTGAGCGCGATGCCCGAGTCAGTCTGGTGCAGATTACCGCGGCAGGAGAAACCATCTATAGCGATGCCACAGCAAGCCTGAAACAGAAGTCCAGCAGCCTGCTCGGTGGTTTAACAGAAGAACAGACGGATACTCTGCTGTCGATGCTGCGGAGTATCTCTTAACAGGAGTTTGGAGATGAAACGATTGTCCGGTCAGTGCCTGTGTGGAGCTGTGCGGTTCTCCGTAGCCGATGCATTTTTATACGCAGGTTATTGTCATTGCTCGCGCTGCCGTCGTGCCTCGGGTTCCGCCGGCGCAGCTATCGGCGGTTTACCCGCTGCAGCGCTTGAAGTTACTGGCGGTGAGCATTTATTGAAACGCTACCAGCGCAGTGAGTCTTCAGTGGGCATTTTTTGCAGCGCATGTGGCTCCCCGCTCTATGGTGAGAAACCGCAATCCGGTCTGCTTCACGTGCGCTATGGCGTCTTAACTGATTCGCCTTCGCTGCTACCACAGGCTCATATGCACGTCGCTTCAAAGCCAGGCTGGTATGATATTCACGACAATCTGCCCCAGTTTGACGAATTTCCACCGGGGGCAGCTTGAGTTATTCCAGCGCCCCCATTGGCATATTCGACTCAGGTGTCGGCGGGCTTTCGATTGCTCGAGCCATTCGCGCTCTGCTGCCAGGTGAAATGATCCACTACGTCGCAGACCAGCAGTACAACCCTTATGGCGAGCAAGAAAAGTCCACGATAGAAGGGCGTTCAATGAAGGTGGTGGAGTTCCTGATGGAACAGGGTTGTAAATCCATTGTCGTGGCCTGTAATACGGCTACAGTGAATGCCGTTGATCGTTTGCGGGACCGTTATGACGTGCCTATCGTAGGTGTAGAGCCAGGTATCAAGCCCGCGGCTGAGCGGACCCGAACAGGCGTGGTTGGCGTGTTGGCCACAAGGCAAACTCTGGCGAGCCAATCATATAATGGTTTAAAAAAGCGTGTGGCGAGCGATGTGTGTTTGTTGGAGCGAGCTTGCCCGGATTTTGTAAGCTTGGTGGAGCGAGGCCACTTGTGCGGTGATGATACCCGCGAGGCAGTTGAACGTTATGTTGGACCTTTGCTGGACGCTGGAGTTGATCAAATCGTACTGGGCTGCACACACTTCTCGTTTCTGGCACCTGAAATCTCGAAATTTTGTGGTGATGGCGTGGAGATGATCGATACTGCCAGCCCCGTTGCCAATGAACTACTGCGTCGAATCAACGATGACGTAGCAGAAAATCCTGCGCAGATGCCGGGCGACCTTTGTTGTTGGCGGAGCAAGGTTTCGGCGCTGGATGACAGTGTGATCAGAGAGTTGTGGGGGCAGGAGATTTCTGTTGAAACCATATTGTTGTAGGTTAGCCCGCATGTTGCTCCAGTACATGGCCATTTTACGGCTGGATTCTACTATGCAAGCTTATTTTTAGTTTTGAACCTGTAACAAATTGTTCTCTGTAACATTTGCCGGTTTTTCGCTTGATCTCGCTTGAAAATTTCGCCAACTGGTGCAACATCCGGGTTAGAGCCCCTTAATACCAAATGTTGCCAAGCTCTGCCTTCAGCCGTTCAAAGAAACAGCCGACAGTATACTGAACGATTCCAATAGCCGAATGACGCAATTTTGTAATGACTTGGATGTGTCTCGCAGCGGCAAGTACATCTATATGTCCGAGCGTTTTCGTCATCCCAAGGCCTCTTCGGGACACTACGACATTTTGTGGGATAACCTTCCTCCGCTCCCCGAAGGTTTGGATCGCGAT
>JALUYN010000701.1 GCA_027012915.1 Cellvibrionaceae bacterium | reverse complement strand
GAGAACGCGAAACTTTAGCGCCCACGCCAAAACCGGGGCGTAAAACCGTTTGGAGTGGCGAACAATAAAATTGTCCTTCTCCTCGATATGCCCCGTCATAAACAGCGCCACGGCGGCAGGGACGAAGGTGAGTGACAGCACCAACGCAGACAGCAAGGCCATGATTACCGCCATGGCCATGGGCGTAAACATTTTGCCTTCCACGCCCGTCAAAGCCAGGATGGGTAAGTTCACCAGAATCACCACTAACACGCTGATCAGACTTGGTGTAAATACCTCGCGGGTGGCCGCAAACACCGTCTGAAGGCGCTCGTCCAGTTTTAAGGTACGCCCAAGATGGTGTTGCCGCCCGGCCAAGCGCAAGATACAGTTTTCGACAATGATCACCGCGCCATCCACAATCAAGCCAAAATCGAGTGCGCCCAAACTCATCAGATTGGCACTGACCTTGGTTTGCACCATGCCTGTCATCAACATCAACATTGACAAAGGGATCACCATTGCGGTGAGTAAGGCCGCCCGGACATTGCCGAGCATGACCAGGAGCACGACGACAACCAAAATCGCGCCTTCGACCAGGTTGGTCTGTACCGTGGAAATGGTTTTATCGACCAGTACTGTACGGTTATAAACCGGCTCTGCAACCACGCCTTCGGGCAGTGTTTTGTTGATCTCCAGCAACTTGGCCGACACCGCTTGGGAAACCGTCCGGCTGTTGCCGCCCAGTAGCATGACGGCGGTACCCAAGACCGTCTCCTCGCCATCGAGCGTCGCAGCACCGGTGCGCAATTCCTTGCCGAATCCCACCTCGGCCACGTCAGCCACGGTTATGGGTAGGCCGTCACGACGGGCGACGATGATTTTTTCGATCGCCGGGATGTCAGCTACCTGTCCGGGGGCACGAATCAGGTATTGTTCGCCATTTTTTTCGATATATCCGGCACCGATGTTGGCGTTGTTTTTCTCCAATGCCGCCACCAGATCGTCGAAGCTGAGCTGGTAGGCCAGCAGTTTTGACGGTTCCGGGGTGACGTGGAACTGCTTTTCAAAGCCGCCAATGGTATTGACTTCGGTAACACCTGGAACCAGGCGCAATTGCGGACGTATCACCCAATCCTGCAAGGTGCGTAAGGCCGTCGCATCATACGGCTCACCATTTTCCATCAAGGCGCCCGGTTTCGCATGCACCGCATAGTGAAAGATTTCACCGAGGCCTGTGGCAACGGGTCCCATCGCCGGATCGATTCCCGAAGGCATCTCGCTTTTCGCCTGCTGCAAGCGCTCGTTGATAAGATTGCGGGCAAAGTAAATGTCCGTGCCTTTTTCAAACACCACGGTCACCTGAGACAGGGCATAGCGTGATATCGAACGGGTACTCTCAACATAGGGCAACCCCGTGATCGCCAGTTCTACCAGGTAGGTAATGCGTTGCTCCACTTCCAGCGGTGAGTAGCCTGGGGCTTCTGTATTGATTTGCACCTGGACATTGGTGATATCGGGTACCGCGTCAATGGGTAGCTGCTGATAGTTCCAGACACCCAGGGCGCCCGTTACCAGCACCAGAAACATCACCAGCCAGCGGCGTGCGATGGAAAATTGAATGAGTTTATCGATCATCACACACTCCTTCGTTGAGCGGCGATAGAATGCTGCTCCGGCCGATGGAATCCAGAATGTCTTTCAGGGAGCTATTAATCATCATCGCCAACCTCCCCTTTACCCAATTCCGCTTTCAAAATAAAACTGTTTTTGCTGACATACACTTCATCTGCGGACAGACCTGCCACCACTTCGGTTAGCTCACCGTCGGTTCGCCCCAAAGTCACTGTACGTGCTTCAAAACCTTCCTCACCCCGAACAAAAACGACAGGGTTATCCTCGACGATTTGCAAGGCTTCGTTGCGGATCACCATTGGAGCGGCTATTTCGGCGCGGGTGATTTGCGCGTTGACAAAGAGACCGGGTTTCCAAATGCCATTCGGGTTGTCGATCAAAGCGCGCGCCATAATGGCCTGATTACCAGTTTGGCCAAGCGGCGCAATATAGATGATTTTTCCCTCTGCGATATGGGTCGAATCGAGACTGAGAATGCGAACCCGCTGGCCTAATTCAACCTGAGCAACATCCTTGGGAAAAACCGACAGCTCCACCCAAACCGTTGAGAAATCCTGTACTACCAACAACGGGATATCCGTAGTGTGCTCGCCAGCGTTTGCATTCCGCTGGGTAACGGCACCATTGAGTGCGGATACTATCGAATAGGTTTTCAGACTTTCATTCGCTTCCACAGTCACCAGGGGTTCGCCTTTGCGAACCGGATCACCAACACTTTTTTTAACTTCCCGAATAACGCCGTCGAAGCGTGCCGTTACCGACTGTACACGCTCTGCGTTGGTGGCGACGACGCCATATACTGGCAAAACATCGCGGATGGTGCCCGAGGTAACGGTTGCCAGCGTAATGCCGGCATGTTTTATCTGCTCCTGGGTCAGCTCGACGTGGCCTTCTTCACCGTGCTCTTCCTCTTCTCCGTGACCCGTCTCGGCGAAAGTTTGTCCAGACAACAGGGTGATCGCAAAGCAACACGTAATTAGACGGATAAATGATTTTTTTAACTGGGTATTTGATTTCATTGTGGGGTTCCTGAAAATGTGTTGTCTTCGCCATACTGTGTCAAGGCCAAGGGCTCTGCTGTTAGCTGCTCAATTTCTGCACCATAGGTTAAGGCGGCTGCGGCCGCTTCGATCTGGGTGCGCCTGGCGCTCAATAATTCCTGCCGCGCGCTGACATAGTCGAGATACCCGTAGCGACCGCGTTGATAGGCCGCCTGAGTTTCTACCAGGGCCTGCTCAAGGGCGGGAATGATGGCGGTGCGCAGTGCCTCTACCGCGACAATGGCTTGTTTGCGGTTGTGAAAAGCCCGGAACAGTTGCGTGTGTAGATCCAGCAGCATTACATCGCGCTCTGCCAACACCTGATTTTTTTCGGCCAACGCGGTCGAAACGGCGCCGATATTTCGCTTGCCGGAAAACAACGGCATGCTGAAACCCGCTACCAACGCGGTGTCCTCGGTTTCCTGCAAGCGACGAACCCCCACCGACCAACTGATATCGGCACTGGATTGGGTTTGAGCAAGGCGTATTTCTGCTTCTTTGAGGCGGGACTCTGCTGCGAATACTTCTATCGCAGGATTTTTTTCAACTTTGGCGTACAACAGGTCGAATGCCACGTCCTCGCCAAACTGGAATAGATCACCTTCCACTTTGTCAAAGTCCGGTGAGGTTACCCCCCACAGGGCAGACAACGACACTTTCAAATAAGCAAGCCGTTGCTGCTCCGAAAGCAAAGCGAGCTTCGCTTGCTCGGCAGCGGCCTGTGCCCGTTTGACTTCCGCCTCGGGTGTCGCTCCCGCCGTAGCCCGCTTTTTCACAATGCGTAAGCTCTCGCTCGCCAACTGGGCGGCCTCGCCAGCCAGGGTGACCTGCTCCTGTGCCGCTAGCACATCGACGTAACGGCGGGTGACTTCGCCCAATAAGGCCAAGGATTCCACCTGTCGGCTGGCATTGAGCACCGACCGACTGTGGGAGATTACGCCTTGCCGTGCCGCGCGCTTATCCCCCATTTCGATGACCGAAGACAGCGCAATGGTGAGTTCAGCACCACCTGCGCCGCTGAAGTCCCCAGTGCCCCCGACATTTTCAGCGTCAAATCCCAGCTCATACGCCGGTCTTAACCCGGCTGTTTCGGCCTGCCCTTGAAGGGCTGCGTAGCGGTAGGGAAAAACTTTCAAAGACGGGTTTTGTGACAGGGAGCGCTGCACCGCATTGGTCAGCGTGATCGTTGAGTCCCCAGGCTCGGCGCTAAGCCCCGACGAAGAAATGAAAAATAATAAACTGAACAGAATACATCGGCTTTTGATATTCCTCCGCCCCAAAGCGCCAGAACCCGGCGCAGTACGTATTGATAGCATATGGTAGATCCTACTTATTTAAGATAATTCAAACCGCGCGTTGCAACGATAACGGCAACACAGAAAAAACATAATCGGTAAAATCAGGCGATTGGAGGGCGGTACAGCGACGAGGATGGGGCCTCGGGAATGAGGGCTTGAGAGTCGTTATGCAACGAATGTTTATGCAAAAAGTTTGGGTGAGTCAGGTTACCGGATAAATAGACATGGCAATGGCAGCCATGGTGATGGCAATGAAACAGGCAGTCAGTGGACATATTCTGAACAGTGGGATCAGTAGCGGTCGAGCTATCCAGTACTCCCGATGATGAGCCATCGATGAAATCAGAGGAATAAGGGGCTGTATCCGAATAATTAATGGGATGCACGTCAGCCATAGCTGTCACTGATTGCAGTGCAATCAAGAGTAACAGCAGATAAGACAGTGCTTTTCGACTCATAAACCGAACATAACCCCAATGAAATGGAATAAACTGCGAAGCAGTCCACCCTTGATTACGGATTCAATCCCCGATTGTCCCAGCGCCTTTCGTTTACCTGTTATCCGCTTATCAAAGCGAGCCAGGTCGAGGATTTTTATTGGCGAGTTATCAAAAAAAGACCATTGCTTGTTGTTCATATTGTGCTCGGCTCAGGACTTGAGCTGCAAGATACGGCGCGCACCATTCAACACAATCAAACCGATGATAAGGCCAATCACCAAGTCTGGATAACGTGAGCCCGTCCAGGCCACCAATCCACCGGCAAGGATCACCCCTAGATTGGCAATCACGTCATTGGCGGAGAAAATCCAGCTGGCTTTCATATGGGCGCCGCTATCCCGGCTTTTGGCAATCAACAGCAGACAGGTCACATTGGCCGCCAAGGCAACAAGCCCGAAGCTCATCATCAAAGTGGAAACCGGTTCACTACCCAATACCAATCGCCTTACCACCTCGCCCAAAGCGCCCAGGGCGAGAATGATCTGAAGCCAACCGGAAAAATGGGCTGCGCGCAACTTCATCTGCACACTGTGCCCTACGGCATACAGCGCCACGCCGTAGACGGCGGCATCAGCGAACATATCCAGGGAGTCCGCAATCAAACCAGTGGATTGCGCCCACCAGCCGACAGTAATTTCAATGACAAACA
>JALUYN010000700.1 GCA_027012915.1 Cellvibrionaceae bacterium | reverse complement strand
ATCACGCCCATACCGCGTTCAAGGGCTTCGGCATTGAGGTCGAGAATAGTGGTTTCAATGCCTGCGTTGGCAAAGTTCATGGCGATGCCGCCGCCCATGGTGCCGGAGCCAATAATGGCGACTTTGTTGATGGCTCGAGTGGCGGTTTGAGCATCGACGCCGGGAATTTTTGTGGCGGCACGCTGCGCAAAGAATAAGTGTTTCTGAGCGCGAGCCTGTGGCGTGTTCATGCATTCCTGAAACAGTTTGGTTTCCAGGGCCAGACCTTCACTCAACGTTAATTCACAAGCGGCTTCGACACACTGTATGCAGCGTTCCGGCGCGTAGAATCCACGGGTTTTACGGGCGATGCTGTTGCGGAAATCGTCGAAGAAATTCTTTGGCAGCTTGCTGGTGTCAACGCTCATATCGGCGCAGTCGCGAACCGGGGCACCACTTTTGACGAGGTTGCCGGCGTAGTTGATGGCGGCAGACAGGAAGTCACCGTCGTCTTCGGCAATGTGGTCGAGAATACCGTTTTCCAGAGCCTTTTGAGCAGTGATTGGTGCGCCCGAAGTGATCATCTGCAGGGCCAGCTCAGCTCCGGCCAGACGCGGCATGCGCTGGGTGCCGCCAGCACCGGGAAGCAGGCCCAGATTAACTTCGGGTAGACCGATTTTGGTGCTGGGAAGTCCGATGCGGTAATCGCAGGCCAGTGTCAGCTCACAGCCGCCGCCCAATGCCATGCCATTAATGGCGGCAATAACGGGTTTACTGGATACTTCGATGCGATTGCACAGTTCGCCCAGGCTTGGTGAAGCAAAAGCTTGTGGCAAGCCAAATTCAGCGATGTCGGCTCCGCCACAGAATATTTTTTCTGAGGACGCGATAACGATAGCGTCTACCTTACTATCGGCAGTCGCTTGCTCAAAACCTTCCAGAATTCCCTGACGTAGTGGCAGTCCCAATCCATTCACTGGTGGGCTGGTCAGGGTGATGACGGCAATATTGTCGTGCTGCGTGTAAGAGGTCACTGAGCTCATAGAAAAATTCCAAGTAAAGACTTTTGTTCAATCAAATATGATTAATAGGGGTAAACCCGTATTTTGAGCGTGTATGATGAGCTAATCAAGTGGGGCAGCTAACAGACTGGCGCAGTTTCACCGCTGAAGTTGCGCGAAGAGACTGAAGTGAACAGTAAAAACAGCATAGAATCAGTGTCTTACAGTATTTGGGACTGGTTCAGTTGTATGTTCCGTGTGCCACAAAATAATAATGAATAGGACGTTTTATGATTTCATCTCTGGGTTTGGTGGGCAGTGTCGCGCTGTTGATCTGGTTGGCCCTTCGCGGCATTAACATTATTTTGGCTTCTCTGATCTGCTCATTGGTGGTCGTGCTCTCCAATGGTTTACCCGTTGCCGAGAGTTTTATGGTGTCCTATGCGTCTGGGCCTTTGGGGGCGTTTACCTTCGCTGGCAAGTTCTTCCTGCTATTTATTGCCGGGGCCCTGTTTGGCCGACTGATGGGGGATTCCGGCGCGGCCGCCAGTATTGCTCTGTCACTGGCTCGCAAACTGGGGGCCCATCGGGCGTTGTGGATTACCGTATTGGCTGCAGCACTGCTCACATACGGCGGTGTTGTGGTGTTTGTGGTGATGTTTGCCATCTACCCGTTGGGACTGAAGTTGTTGCAGCAGTCGGATATCCCTAAGCGCCTGTTTTGCGCGGCTCTGGCGCTGGGCAGTGGTACCTTCACGTTAACCGCGTTGCCCGGAACTCCTTCAATCCACAATGTGATTTCGTCAGTCAAATTGGGCACAGACCTGTTTGCGGGAGCCTGGATTGGTTTGGCGGTGGGGCTACTGATGTTTGCTTTTGGCATGTGGTATTTGGAATCCCAACGGCGTTTGGCCGAAACCCGTGGTGAGCACTTTGAATTGGCGCCCACTGACACTATGCCGGACCTTCACGAGTCCGAGTTGCCGTCCTGGCGCTTGGCGCTGATTCCTTTGGTGGTTGTGATTGGCACGATTCTGTTGCCGCGCCTGTCGCAAATTGTTGCCCCGGATCTGTCAGGCCCTGTGGGCGATGTGATGAATTTTGCCCGTGCCCAACCGATCTTCTGGCCCAGCTTTGCACTGCTACTCGGCAGTGTGTCGGTGTTTCTGCTTTCTTGGGGGCGATCCGGGGTGTTGGTTAACTCTGCCGGTGCGGGCACTCAAGAGGCGATTCTACCGTTAATGAATACCGCAGCTGTGATCGGTTTCGGTGGTGTGGTGGTTTCCACCAGTGGTTTTCAGGGCTTTACCGAATTTCTCCTGAGTATGGATCTGCCACCGATGCTGTCGATGTTTGTGAGTGTCAGTCTGGTGTCGGCCATTGTGGGCTCTGCTTCGGGCGGTCTGCAGATTTTTATGGAGTCTATGGCGGCACGCTATCTTGAAATGGGCGTTGATCTTGAGGCATTCCACCGTTTTGCCACCATGGCTTCCGGTGGATTGGATTCGCTGCCGCACAGTGGCGCTGTGGTGGCTATGCTTACGATTACGGGGCTGACTCACAAGCAGGCCTATAAAGATGTGGGAATTATTACCGTGGTGATTCCGGTAATTTCTATTCTGCTGGTATTGCTGGGCTACACGCTGCTGCAGTGATTTGCTGAAAAATAGGGGTATACTCCTATTAATACTCTTAATAGGCAGTAATCCCTTGGGCAGCAATAAACACGTTGATAACTTCAGCGGTTTCGAGATGGATGAAGACCGCTACCGCTTTCTGGTGGAGCACTCTGGCGAGTTGATTTCGGCTCACCGTCCGGGTGACTGGGCCTACACTGCGGTTAATCCAGCGATCAAAAGTTTCTCCGGCTATACCCCCGAAGAGGTCATAGGACGTTCAGCCTACGACATGTATCACCCGGAAGATGCGGAGGCGATGCAGAAGAAGCTCATTCCGGCAATCTACAAAGATGGCATCCGAACGTTTCGCTATCGCCACAAACATAAAGATGGCAGCTACGGCTGGGTGGAGAGCACCCATCGTTCCATTCGCGACCCGGACACCGGGGAGCTCAAAGAAATCATTGCTGTATCGCGGGATATCTCGGCGCAGATGGCAGCGGAGCAAGCCCTGCGGGAACAGCAGGCGGAGTTGGCGCATATGTCACGGCTGATGACGATGGGGGAGATGGCCAGCGGTTTGGCTCATGAGATCAATCAGCCGTTGGCTACTACGCTCAATTATGCCAACGGTGCATTGCGGCGCTTGCAACAGGGCAAGGTGCCAGACCCGCAACGCCTAGAATCGTTGCTAAAAGCCATTGTGAAGCAGTCCCAGCGGGCTGCTGAAATTGTGAAACGACTGCGTGGCCTGGTGAAGAAAACGCCGTTTCAGCGCAGTGACATCGAGTTAGGTGCTCTGTGTACCGATGTCGTGGGTTTCTTTCACCATGAAGTGGCTTTGCTGTCGGGAGAAATACGTGTAGAAAAACCTGACAAGCCCGTAGTGATTACAGCTGATCGTGTTCAAATTGAGCAGGTGTTGGTGAATTTAATTCGCAATGCCATCGACGCCTACAGCGACTCAGATAGCGAAGAGAAATTGATAGTGGTTCGACTACAGGCGTTTCCCGGCAGTGCCATGATATGCGTGATGGATAATGCCGGAGGTGTTGATGCCAGTTTGGTCGAAAGCATCTTCGAGCCCTATGTGACCAGCAAGAGTGATGGTCTGGGGATGGGGTTATCCATCAGTCGTTCTATTATTGAAGCGCACGGCGGGCGTATTAGCCTTGAAGAAACCCGAGACTTCGCAACCGTGTTTCGCATGGTGTTGCCATTAACCAACAGCTTGCGAGAAAAGCGTGGAATGATCCCATGAGTGAAGAGTTAACAGTATTTATTGTCGACGACGATAAGGACTTTCGCGAATCGTTGTCCTGGTTGTTGGAGGGCGAAGGGCACCACACTCGATGTTTAGAGAGTGCCGAAGCATTTCTGGAAGCCTATCAAGGTGAGCCTGGCTGCCTGCTGTTGGATCTGCGTATGACCGGTATGAGTGGATTGGCGTTGCAGGCGCAATTACTCGAGCGGCGCTGGGTGATACCTGTCATCATGATCACCGGCCATGGCGATGTGGATGTCGCGGTACAGGCAATGAAAAATAACGCGGTGGATTTTATTGAGAAGCCTTTTGATGATGGCGCCATTTTGAAACTGGTGGAGAAGACGCTATTGCGCAGCCGCGATATCTTTAGCAAAGCGCAGGAAGTCAATGGTATCAGAGAGCGCTGGGACAGTTTGAGCAAACGCGAAGTCGGAGTTGCTGAGCTGGTTCTCAAAGGCATGGCCAATCGGGAGATCGCTGAGCATCTGGGGATCAGTATCAAGACGGTTGAAATTCATCGCAGTCGCGTAATGAAGAAAATGCAAGTCACACGTGTCACCGAGTTGGTCAAACTGGTGGTTGCGATTGAATCAGATTCTCTGCGTTAAGTGCCCGAGATTTTCACCGCATGTACGAACTGAGAGCGAAGCCCGGAGTATCCGGGTTTACTGGGACTGAAGCACGTGGAATACAGCACTGGCTCGAGCAGTGCGTTTTGAATTGACACAGAAATAGCAGTTCGCGAATGCCATGCTCTTTCCCACTTTCTGTACATCGGTTTCGATTTCAATCCAGTCACCCAGGCGCGCAGATCCCGCGTAGTCCACTGTCAAATTAGCTGTCACCATAGGTACCGGTGGTTGCTGACCAAAGGCGGCGTTGTAGCCCAGAGCGATATCGGCAAGGCTGCTCAAAACCCCACCGTGTACGACTCCTCGAGCATTGCAGTGTTTCTCTTTCGCCATGAAACCAATCTTCGTCCCAGAGTCTGTATCGCTGCTATAGATCGGGCCGAGCAGCTCAAGGAAGGGACTGCTCCTGAATATGGGGGCGAATGTGTCCGGAATCGTTTCCACGAGGTTGTCTCCATGTGTCATTGAATAGCGATAGGAATATTGGCATTTGCACTGTGAGATCTATATATCCATTATTGAAAACTGGATTTTCAAATATGAAATGGCAGGCAGCGATGTGGGATGATGTGAGATGGTTTGTGGCTGCGGTTGAAAGCGGCAGTTTTA
>JALUYN010000699.1 GCA_027012915.1 Cellvibrionaceae bacterium | reverse complement strand
TTTAGTATTTGGCTGGCTACTTAAGCGGTTGGGCAATTAATTTCTCTGCTGAACTATGCTAGCGCACGTTGCTATGGGCACAATGGTCATTTCATTAATTTTAATTGGCAAAGTGGTCAGCGAGGTAGTTTACAAACAGCCGAACTTTGGCTGATAAGTGCCGGTTATGGGGGTACACAGCCCAAACACCGGTGTTGGTGGGTTTGTGATTATCCAGTGCTGTTTGTAGAAGTCCCTGTTGAAGGGCTGTTCTGACGTAGAACTCCGGTAATTGCACCAGTCCCAGGCCTCCGATGGCCGCTTGTAACAACGCACGGCCGTTGTTGCTCTTCCAATTACCCTGGGTCTTGTAGTCGAAGTGTCGTTGCCCATCGCGCAGTGTCCATGTGGGAAGTGAGCCGCTGAGGCAATTGTGTTGTTCCAAATGTTTCAGCTGTGCGGGTTTCCCCTGTTGCTCGAAGTACTCTGGTGAGCCGCAGATCAACAGTTCGCGATCACCGACGCGGCGCGCGATAAGCGAGGAGTCTTTCAGAGTGCCAGAGCGAATTGCCAGGTCGTAGCCTTCATCAATCAGGTCTATCAGGCGGTTATTAAAGTCCAATTCAATGGCGAGCTGGGGGTGCTGCTGCATAAAACTCACCGCAAGTGGAGCTACATAATCTTCTCCAAAAGCACCAGAGACAGAAATACGCAGAAGACCGCGGGGTGTTTCTTGAAGATCGATTACGGCTTGCTCAGCCTCTTCCAATCCGCCCACCAGATCGCGACAGCGTAGATAGAACGCCTGCCCCACTTCTGTGAGAGATACTTTGCGGGTGGTACGAATCAGCAGTTGTGCGTCGAGGCGGGCCTCCAGTTGAGCGATATGACGGCTGATATAGGATTTGGACGTTTTCATGGCGCTTGCCGCCCTGGAGAAATTACCCAGCTCGGCGACTCGCACAAAGGCTTCTATACTTTCCCAGCGGTTGGTCATGGCGTTACTTGTGGCAGTGCTTGAATTAAAGTCAATTGTTGCACATATAAAACACTGTTATCCATTTTTGGATTATTGTTTCGTTTGCGTTGGCTGGTAAACTGATTTTTTGTATTTGTTCTGGATGAAAAGACTATGAAAACACGTGCTGCGGTGGCCTTTGGAGCCGGTAAACCACTGGAAATTTGTGACGTTGATCTGGAGGGGCCCAAGGCCGGTGAGGTTTTGGTAGAGATTAAGGCAACCGGTGTCTGTCATACCGATGCGTTTACCCTGTCCGGCGACGATCCTGAGGGTGCCTTCCCGGCTATTCTGGGGCATGAAGGTGCCGGTGTGGTTGTTGATGTTGGCCCTGGAGTTAAAAATTTGAAGCCCGGCGACCATGTGATTCCGCTTTACACGCCGGAGTGTCGCGAGTGTAATTTCTGTCTGAACCCGAAAACCAATCTTTGTCAGTCCATTCGTACCACACAGGGGCAGGGTGTGATGCCGGACGGTACCAGCCGGTTCTCTCTGGATGGTGAACCGATTTTGCACTACATGGGTTGTTCCACTTTTTCCAACTACACCGTGTTGCCAGAAATTGCCCTGGCTAAAGTGCGTGAAGATGCACCTTTCGACAAGATTTGCTACATCGGTTGCGGTGTGACCACGGGCATTGGCGCAGTAGCTTTCACCATGAAAGTTGAGGCAGGTTCTACCGTGGCGGTATTCGGTCTGGGAGGCATCGGCCTCAATGTCATTCAGGGGGCGAAAATGGTGGGAGCGACCCGCATTATCGGTATTGATATGAACCCCGAAAAAGCCAAGCTGGCGAGACAGTTCGGCATGACCGATTTTGTTAACCCCAGGGATGTGGAAAATGTCGTCGACCACATTATTGATATGACCGGCGGTGGTGTGGACTACAGCTTTGAGTGTATTGGAAACGTTCAGGTTATGCGTCAGGCGTTGGAGTGCTGTCACAAGGGCTGGGGCGAAAGCTGCATCGTTGGTGTGGCAGGCGCTGGCCAGGAAATTTCTACTCGACCGTTCCAGCTGGTTACCGGCCGTTCCTGGCGCGGTACCGCGTTTGGCGGCGCGCGCGGACGCACTGATGTACCAAAAATTGTGGATTGGTATATGGAAGGCAAGATCAATATCGATGATCTGATTACTCATACCATGCCACTGGATGACATCAACAAGGCGTTTGATTTGATGCATGAGGGCAAAAGCATTCGCTCGGTTATCCAGTACTGATGGGTGATGCTCTGATGAATGATCGTATTGAACAGATTGACGCCCACAAGATGTTTGGTGGGCAGCAACTGAGATTCAAACACCCATCGCGCAGTCTG
>JALUYN010000698.1 GCA_027012915.1 Cellvibrionaceae bacterium | reverse complement strand
GAATTGCGACATGACCTTCTCGGTATTTTTGCCTTCGGCGGCTGAATCTCAGAAGGTCCCCGTAATCTACTGGTTATCGGGGTTAACCTGCACTGATGAGAACTTCGTTACCAAAGCTGGCGCACAGCAATACGCAGAAAAGTATGGAGTAGCGCTGGTGGCGCCGGACACCAGTCCCCGTGGTGAAAGGGTTCCCGATGACCCGGATGCTGCCTACGATTTTGGTCTGGGTGCTGGGTTTTATGTGGATGCTACCCAGGCTCCCTGGAGCACTCATTATCACATGTACTCCTATGTCACTGAGGAGCTGCCGCAGTTGTTGGCAGATCTTCCACTGGATACAGGGCGCGCCAGTATCATGGGCCATTCCATGGGCGGTCATGGTGCGCTCACTATCGCCCTGAAGAATACCAAGTCGTTTAAATCGGTATCGGCCTTTTCACCCATTTGCTCGCCCATGAATTGTCCCTGGGGAGAGAAAGCACTGTCCAACTATATTGGTGAAGATCGGCAGTTGTGGCGTCAGTATGATAGCTGTGAGCTGGTGCGCGGTGCACAAGCGCATTTGCCTCTGTTGGTTGATCAAGGGGATGCCGACAACTTCCTGCAAGAGCAGTTAAAAACGGAGCTGCTGCTACATGCGACAGAGGAGGCCGGTTATCCGGCGACCATTCGCATGCAGCCGGGCTACGATCACAGCTATTTCTTTATTGCATCGTTTATTGAAGAGCATATAAAGTTCCACGCTCAATATTTATAGCGAGCGGGAAAACGGTATGGCTACAGCGATCATTGGCGGCATTACCATTGAATACCAGTGTTATGGTAACGATGACGGCAAACCTTTGCTGCTGATCCAGGGAATGGGTACCCAGATGGTCATGTGGCCGGAGGCGATGATCGAAGGTCTTGTAGACCAGGGCTTTCGAGTGATTGCTTTCGATAGCCGCGATTGCGGTCTTTCACAAAAGTTTGATGACTGGGGGCCAGCCGATCTGGGCGCTGCTTTTGCCCAAATAAAACAGGGTGAGACGGTGACGGCTCCCTATGATTTGGACGATATGGCGGTGGATACCGCAGGTCTGATTGATCTACTGGGGTATCAGCGAATGCATGTGGCTGGTCTGTCGAATGGTGGTGCCATAGCCCAGATACTTGCTATCAATTTTCCGGAGAAGGTTCAGTCTCTCACGTTGATAATGTCCACATCCGCGCGTCGTGGTTTACCCAAACCCAGCCCGGAGGCTACTTTGTGGTTGGCTCAACCTCGCAATCCTCAAGGTACTTTGCAGGGGGCAATCGAGGATGCGCTGGATACCGCTCGGGTGATTGGAAGCCCTGCCTTTCCCGCCACACAAGAGGCCCTTAGCGCCGCCGCACAAGCACAATTTGAAAGAAACTACTGCCCCGATGGCTTTGGTCGTCACTTTCTGGCCAGCTTGAGTTCGGCGGATAGGCGCGTAGCAAAACTCAGTAGCATTGCGGCACCTACCCTTATTGTTCAGGGGGCAGAAGATCCCCTGGTACCGGCGGCTTGCGCAAAGGATTTGCACAGTACGATATCCGACTCAAGGTTGCTGATGATCGAGGGCATGGGACATGACCTGCCCGTCGAGTGCTTGCCCCAAATAGTCGATGCCATAGCGGCCTTGGCTTCGAATTCCTAAGTCTGCTGAGTTACTGCTTTGCGTTTTCCGCTTCAATAATCTCGAAGAGTTTTTCTCGATAATCCGGACTGGCGTCCGCGGCCATTACCAGACAGTGCCCTTTCAGGTAGAACGAGCGGAATTCTTCCAGGCTTATTGCGCCATATATCCAATCGCGAAAGGTGCTCTGCAGGCCAGCCAGTATGGTTTCGCCAAGCAGTCTGGCTGAGGCGTTGCCGCGCAACTCGCCGGCATCGATGGCGTTTTGACAGCCGCTCTCAATAATCTCTACCAGGTGGGGGCGCATCACTCCGGTGGGGCCATGAATATCATACTGGTTGTCCATCTTTTCCCCGGCGATTCCCATGGTCCGGTAGTAGTCCGGATCTTCACCAAATACGATGAGGATCGAGTCGGCAATAATGGTGGCGCGCTCGGAGACAGTGAGCCCGTTGGAGCTTTTCAATTGCTGCTTAAAGCGCTCTATGCTTTCCAGCAGTAGGGCCTCTAGGAGCTTGTTCTTGTTGCCGATCAGATTGTAGATGGTGGGGACGGTGACCTCGGATGCGGCAGCCAGATCCCTCAGATTAAGCGCGTCTGCCCCCTTATTGGCAATAATGTTTCGTGCCTCCAGTAATATCCGCTGGCGACGTTTATCCATATTCAGTGAGCGGGTAGTCGACATTTCTAATGTGCTCCTGATTGCCAATATTATTTGCACGATGTTAAAGTTTTATGTTGAAAACTTATATTGTCCATAATGGATAGGTTTCACCGGGTGCAGAGGACCGTAGCGATGAAGTATCTGAGGTTTGGAGGCGTCGGCATTGGCTTGCTATTGGCCATGATGACACAGGGGGTATTGTCCCAAGAGTCCTCCCCTGGAGTGAATGCAACGCCGGTGAAACTCATGACCTATGCGGGCAAGAGCCACTTGCCTCAATTTGCGGGTCAGATTGAAGCCGGTGAGAGTGCGCTGTTGGCGTTTCGCGTTGCCGGTCAAATTCAAACCTTGCATGTGAAAATGGGGGACAGTGTTGGCGCCGGTCAGGTATTGGCGGAGCTTGATGCCACTGACTATCGCTTGAACCTGGAGGCCAGACAGGCGGAATTCGATCTGGCTCAGGTCCGCGCCAATCGC
>JALUYN010000697.1 GCA_027012915.1 Cellvibrionaceae bacterium | reverse complement strand
AAAATACAGCGCGTAGGGGTCGTAGCGAATGTCATCGCGTACAGCATAATAGAGCGCCAGTGCTTTTTCTTTCTCGGTGGCGCAGCCGGCAACAACCTTGTTGCTGTATGCCAGAATTTCGGGGTGATCTGATTGAATGGTAGAGGTGGGCTGCAGGTACTGAGCCATATTGTCTGTCATTATTATCTCTCCTACGGGCTAGATGTTCAGAGTACCCCGAAGAGATATACAGACCAAATGACAAAATCTCTCAGCCCTATTGATGCTTTCGAAGCAGCAGAGCTTGATTGCGCGAGGTGGCAGAAAAACAAAAGGCCAGCAATGCTGGCCTTTTGTTTTTGTGGCGAGGTATTACGCCAGTTTGTCGGTAGCGACGTGGTAGGTAGGATCTTCCAGCACGTTGACCTCGCACAGATCGCCGGCGCGGGTCAGCAGCTTGCGACACTCAGGGCTTAGATGACGCAGATGCAGGGTTTTACCCAGAGCGTTGTACTTTTCTGCCAGTCCGTCGAGAGCCTCGATGCCGGAGTGGTCGCTGACGCGCGAGCGTTTAAACTCGATAACCACATGCTCAGGGTCGTTCTGTGGATCAAACAGTTCTTTGAAGTTTGATATCGAGCCAAAGAAGATCGGGCCGCGAAGGTCGTAGACCTTGTAGCCGTTTTCGTCTTCGTAGGTGTCCGCTTGAATGTGCTGTGCGTGTTTCCAGGCGAATACCAGAGCAGACACAATTACGCCCACAATCACCGCAATAGCCAGGTCAAAGGCCACGGTGACGCCGGATACCAGAATAATAATAAAGGCATCAGACGGTGGCACTTTGTTGAGAATGCGGAACGACGACCACTCAAAGGTACCCAGAACCACCATAAACATAACGCCCACCAGGGCTGCCAGCGGAATCATCTCGATATACTCTGCGCCGAACAGAATAAACGCCAGCAGAACCAGTGCGGCGGTGATGCCAGACAGGCGTCCTCGGCCACCGGAGTTAATGTTAATCATGGACTGGCCAATCATGGCGCAGCCGCCCATGCCACCGAAGAAACCGTTGGTGGTGTTGGCAATACCCTGGCCAATGCACTCGCGGTTGCCGCGACCACGGGTATCGGTCAGCTCGTCGATCAGAGTCAGGGTTAACAGGGACTCGATAAGGCCGATGGCGGCAATGACGATGGAGTAGGGCAGAATAACCTTCAGTGTCTCCAAATTGAACGGCACCATGGGGATGGCAAAGCTCGGCAGTTCACCCTTCAGGGTTGCATCCGCAGCCTGATCAGCAGGCAGCATGTCGCGTACAAAGTCGATTACGGTGCGAGCTTCCAGATCCAGACCGATCACCGCCAGAGTAACGGCCACGATAGCCACCAGACCGGAGGGCACCGCAGTGGTTAGTTTGGGCAGGAAGTGCATGATAAACATGGTGACCATAATCAGCAGTCCCATGGTGTAGAGCATTTCACCCTGCATCCACTCCATGACGCCGTCGCTGGTTTCAATCTTAAATTGTCCCAGCTGGGCCAGGAAAATTACGATGGCGAGACCATTTACAAAACCCAGCATCACCGGGTGTGGCACCAGTCGGATAAACTTACCCAGCCGCAGAACGCCGGCGAGAATCTGTATCACCCCGGCCAGAATGACGGCGGCAAACAGATACTGGACGCCGTGGCCGGCAACCAGGGACACCATCACTACGGCGGTGGCACCCGTGGCGCCTGAGATCATGCCGGGGCGACCGCCAAAGATTGAGGTGAGCAATCCCATCATAAAGGCGGCGTAGAGGCCCACCATGGGCTCAACACCGGCAACAAAAGCAAAGGCGACAGCTTCGGGGACCAGCGCCAGGGCAACGGTGAAACCAGACAGGAAATCGGCTTTTGCGTTACTGGCTTGTGACGTAATCAGTTTAAACATGTGTGTCTCGTGACGTATCGGGCCGCCCTTGAGGTGGCTACTGGACCGGAAGGGGGCGTTGGCAAAAGGCGCGGAGTTTACCAGAATAGCCCCACAGCCCCAAGTTTGACGGCCTGAAGCGTGCGGTTCTCTGCACTTGAAGCAATTGGACGAACGCAGCGCGCAATTTATGAGGGCGAGGTACCTTTAAAGATCATAGGCAAGATTTATGACGACTGCGTGGCGCGTTCGCGAAATTCTCTGGGAGTAAGGCCGTACCAACGTTTAAAGGCACGACGGAAGCTGGCGCTGTCGTGGTAGCCCAACAATTCTGCAATGACTTCAACCGACAGTTGCTTGTTATTCAGATAGCGCGCCGCCAATTCCGCCAGTGTCTCGTCCCGCAGTTTGCGAAAACTGGTGCCTTCTTTATTAAGACGGCGCGCCAGACTGCGAACGCTGATCAGTAGTCGCTCAGCGGCTTCTTCTTCCGAGAGCAATACCTGGGGGCGATTGATCAACAGGGTTTTCACCTTTTCAGCGACGCTCTCCTGGTGAGGATTAAGTGAGGCCAGTAGGTTGTCACACTGTTGTTTGGCAAAGGCATAGTGCTCGTGGTCAGAGGTGACATTGGGAGTGGGGCCGATATCCACGGGGAGCTTGTAGCAAGTATAGGGCTGATCGAAATCAAAGCTGGTGTGGAAGTACTCACTATACAGGCTCGCTTGTTCAGGCGCGGGGTAGGCAAATTCGATACGAGCCTGTTCCGGTGCGTATCCGGTGATGGACTCTACCAGCGATTGCACGGTTAGTGCGAAAATTTCCATGACGGCAATCTGTACGGCAGGGTGCACTTCTACTGTGTAGCGCATCTTGCAGCTGAGCCAATCCACGTCCTTTTCCACCCAGATTTCCACAAAACCCAACATGCGAGGCAGATAGTTGGCCAAGGCTTCCAACGCCGATTCCAGAGTGGGGCTACTCAATGCCAGATAACCCAGGGGGCCATGCACAGTAGGTACGGTCTGGCGTCCCATTTTCAGGCCCATGGTTCTGTCCGGAAACAGGCCAAGGCCGTTCTCGAGAATTTGCATTTGCTCATCAATGCTGAGCAGGCGATCCGCTTGATAGAGCTCTTGAGGCTGAAGCTCGGTGCCTTTTAAGATTTTTCCGACGTGCTTCTCTTTAAGGTCCAGTACTCTGGCGAGAATACGGGTGTAGTTAAGTGGAATATGCTTTTTATTATTATTCATTGCGCTGCATCGGCTGGATTCGCTCGGTGGCAAAAAATGTCCCCTCGGGGTCAGTATATGACCTTATGGCTCAAAAATCTCTCGGATAATCTGACAGCATCGAAAAGTTAACAAAGCAATAACGATAAATCAGAGGAAGAGAGAATGAATCAGATGGTGAAAGATCCGGCTAAGATGCGGTTAGAAGATATCGATGTCAGCGCCCCGGAGTTGTACGAGTACGACTCCTGGCAGCCCTACTTTAAGCGCCTTCGTGAAGAGTGTCCTGTGCACTATCAGGCAGAGAGTCCATTTGGTCCCTTCTGGTCCGTTACGAAGTACGATGATATTTGTTATGTGGAAAGTCACCCTGAGATCTTTTCGTCGGAACCGTTTATCACCATTGGTGAGTTCGGTGGCGATATCCCGGTTAACGCTTTTATCTGGACCGACCCACCGTTGCACGACGTGCAGCGTGCCGCAGTACAGCCAGCGGTAGCACCGAAGAATCTGCAAAACTTCAAAGACCTGATTCGCCAGCGTACCCAAGAGCAATTGGACAGCCTGCCTATTGGTGAAGAGTTTGATTGGGTGGAAAAAGTGTCCGTCGATCTGACCACCAAGATGCTGGCGACTCTGTTTGCGTTTCCACTGGAACAGCGCAGTAAGCTCACCTACTGGTCTGACATTATCGCCATGTCACCCAGTGTTGGCGGTGGCTCGGTGGATGATGAGGAGCGAATGGTGGGCTTGCAGGATTGTTTGGCCCAGTTCACCCAGTTGTGGCACGCCATCGAACAGCAAGAGCCGAGCTTTAATTTGATTTCCCTGCTACAGCAAGGCGAAGCCACCAAAGACATGGTGAACGATCCTATGACCTACTTGGGCAATATCGCCCTGTTGATTGTGGGTGGCAATGACACCACGCGTAACAGCATGAGTGGCAGTGTGTTGTTGATGAACGAGTTCCCCGATCAGTTCGAAAAGGCCCGTGACAATGAAAAGCTGATTCCCAATCTGGTGTCGGAAGTTGTTCGTATGCAAACGCCTCTGGCGCACATGCGCCGTACTGCCAAGCAAGATACTGTGCTGAACGGCCAGCAGATCAAGAAAGGCGACAAGGTGGTTATGTGGTACCTGTCGGCCAATCGTGATGAAGACAAGATTGAAAACCCCAATCAATTCATTATTGATCGTCCCAATGTTCGCCAGCATTTGTCTTTCGGTTTCGGAGTCCACCGTTGTATGGGCAACCGCCTGGCCGAAATGCAACTGCAGATTTTGTGGGAAGAAATCTACAAGCGTTTCAGTAAAATCGAAATTGTGGGTGAGGTAAAACGTACCGGTTCCAACTTCGTGCATGGCTACGAAAAAATGCCGGTCATTCTCACAGCAAAATAGTTCCCAATCGTTGTTTGGCTCTGCTTGGCCCCGGTTTCACCGGGGCATTTTTATGGCCAAATGGAAAGGTGTCTTGAGAAATCCGGGTGACCCTGTGCTAGCTTTGTGTTGTGCATATGAACTCGGGGGTGTTTCACAGTGGTAGACTTTCATCAGGTCTTTAATGACAGTTACGCCAGACTCAACGGAGATCTGTCTTTCTTTTTTGATGTGTTCTATCAGAAGTTTGCCGCTCGCTCCGAAGATATAGCTCGAGCATTTGAGAGCGTGGATATGGCGCGGCAGAAAGCCATGCTGGAATCGTCCTTTATTTATCTGACCAGTTTCTCGGCTACGGGCAAAGCCGACGATGACTTTCTTAAATTAGCGCTGATGCATCGATCAATGAAGCGTATTTCCCCGCCGATGTTCGACCAGTGGTTGGCGGCACTTCTGGAAACCGTGGCACAGCTGGATCCGCAGTTTGACGGCGATGTGGCCATGGCATGGAGAGTGGTAACGGCCCCGGGTTTGGCACTGATGAAACACTATGAGTTAGATGCACAAGAACGGAACCTTTAGGCTGTCACAGTGGATTAACATTTCTTTCGGTTT
>JALUYN010000696.1 GCA_027012915.1 Cellvibrionaceae bacterium | reverse complement strand
AATACGGCCTTTGATATTTTCAATAGCGAGACCACTGTCCTTGGGCCGCAGGGAGAATGACCAGCTGCCATAATCTTCCTCCCCTAAATGTAATTGCCCGATACTCACATCGGCAGCTTCTATGCTACGCGGATCCAAACTGCTCATGGCGTCCGACGGCTTTTTTGAAACAGTTGTATCCGGATCATCAGACGACGTAAAGCCGGACTCCGACAGTTTCAGGTACTCCAGGTCGACACCGATGGGGCTGCCATTTTCAGGAAGCGACAACGCGCCTTTGAACATGGGATTCTGTAGTTCGAATGTCCACCCCGATGGCAGCTGCCCGCCACCGACTGCAATCTTATCAAAGTCCATATCGTCCCACTGGAACTTGTTGACCTTGGCATTAAATTTCAACAGTGATCCCTGCACCGAAGAACTGGTTGATTGGCCTGCAGGGGCCGCTGCCGCAATGCTCTTCACATGACTCTGATAGCGCTCAATCAGATCAAACAACGCCTGCTTGCTCAACCAATCCTGTTCACCGGTTATCCAGATATCCTGTTTCTGTTTGCGACTGCGCTTGGCCATCAGCGCCACTTCACCATACACCGATTGACCTTTGGCACTGGTCAGCTGCGCATCGAGCTTATCGTCGTAATCAAAACCATAGACAGTACGTCCCTGATAGACATCCATCGACAAGTTAAAACTCCGCGCTTCGTCTGCAGCCTTACCATAGGGCGGCGGCAGATTTATCTGAACGCCCTGCAGTTGCGACTGAAATGTCAAACCAACGGCAGGATCGCCTGAGCGCCGACCAGCCAGAGGGATTCGAATATCTCCTGCAACTTCTGCCTGCCCTTGGGCAAACAACACTTCCGGGCGTCGACTCCAATAGGCCAACGGCTCTAACTCAGCTGTGGTTTTCAAATTAATACGCGCCGTTTTACGAGCTCCCTTGGCACTTGATTCCGTGGATATGGCTGCGACGAGAGGCTTGTCCCAGAGACGCCCTACAAGCCCGGGAGAACTCAGGCCCGCATCACTGGAGTAGCGCAACTCTCCCATTAAACTGTCGATGGGCAGATTTAGATCCTCAATCACTAAGTTGGTATTTTCGAAGCGTGCTGTAATATCCTGCGTCAGTCCCGGCTGATCCTTTTGCAGGGGTACAGCCAAGCGCACCTTGGCTTGCATACCGCCCTGCATCGACCACTGTTCGAAGCCACCACCCACAGTATCGTGCAACGGTGATTCGGTCAGTACGCGAATCAGATCCTGAGCCGGCCCCTGCAAGTCGCCATCAATGGACAGCAACGCGCCTTCCCCTTTGGGGTTGTCATCCATATGCACCGTCACATTTTCCAAATGTCCATCCAGAAACGCACCCTGCGCCACGTCCGCCAACAGCAGACGGTCATCAACCAGTAACTCAGCATCGAAATTCTTCACCTGGGGCCAGCCCGGAGCGTAGTCCAGTTCCGCCCCCTGAATATCCATCCCCAGCTGCAGAGTCCTGTTGGGATTGCCCTTCTGGATTGAACCCCGATAGATAAATCCGGCCTGAGGCACTCCGCCATCCACGATTGCTTCTTGTAACCACTTCTGCAGCGAATCCGGAGTTGTATAGGGAACCAACAACGAGTGTGCCTTCGCCAAGCTGTTCTGCAAACCGATATGCAAGGTCATATCGCTGGGGCGAGTGTTGGCAAAATACGGAGTATCCAGAGCAAAGTAACCGTTAACCTGCCCCAACCCACCTTCGAACGATAACAGGCTGCTGTTCACGAAAACTTCGTTGGCGCTCTTATCAAAGCGCCACGCCACAGCACCTTGGGCGCGATTGAATTCGAAAGGCGTGTGATACACCATCGGGTAGTGCATCAAGAAATAGTCGGGAGAATCAATTTGCACCATGCCCCACTGCTTGCGAACCTCGAGATAGCCATTGAGCCCGCCTATTTGCGGAACGCCCTTCCAGGCGTTGGAACTGGCTTGCTCGACATTGCTGGTGGCAACGAAATTCAGTGGATCGGCAACAGGTAGCTCCACCAGAAGGTTTCGAAGCAACCCCTGTGGCGCCAAGGTTTCCAAAATACCATTTATACGATCAGACAATAGCCCCGATGCTGGCAATAATTGCCCCCAGAATCCGAGATCT
This sequence comes from Cellvibrionaceae bacterium, assembly GCA_027012915.1. Next base: position 2,985 of record JALUYN010000696.1, on the reverse strand, counting down.
ACGCTGGGCGCGAATACTGAATAAGCGTCCTTTGATCTTCTACCGATCACCAGATCCTGGGGAACCGATCGATCAAGACTATTTTCGAACTGCAGCGACTGCAGCTGCAATTGCCAATCTTCCAGAGATTCCCAATAGCCCCAAAGATCACTATCGAGCCAGCTGGGCAGGTGATCGTATTTGCCGCCATCAGCTCTCGTCGCCTGCACTGTGCCTTTCAGTTGCAAAGGGTCACCGGGAGTAAATTGCGCCCAGACTTTGGCATTCAAACGCGTGTCTCTCACACCCTCCCAGAGGGACGCCTGCTGCGAGGCAATCGCCACCGAATCGCGCAACTGGTAATTGTTAATGTGCAGATAACCCGTGCCTTCGAACTGGCGCCAATTGTTGATACTGCCTTCGCCTTCCACCATCAGCACTGCGGCATTGCGCTGATCGGGCAAATCCAGACTGGCACTGAGACGGTGAAAGCCATCTTGATTTTGCAGGCTCATATTGGACACCGTGATGGTGTAGTTCCTACCCGTATTATAAGCGTAGGCAATTTCTACATTGCGAAACGATATATCTCGAGCACTGAGCAGCGCTGTCAGCGGGCTGACGGAGGAAGCGTTTCCAGACTTCTCGGGTGCCTGCGACCGCGTCCGAATCAGCTGCCAACTCTCATCTTCGGCCTGAGTTAAGCTGGCTTTAACCCCGTCCAGACTCATATGCCATAGGGTCAATTCCAGAGATAATAAACTGCTGAGAAAATCCACTTGGGCCACTGCGTGATCAACACTCAGTACCGCCTGCCCTGAGGGATTCAGAACCCGCAACCCTGAGAACTTGAGCTCGGGCAGCAAGCCACTCCAGTTGAAACTCAAACTGTCACTGGCCAAAGGCGCGCCAACCAACTCGGAAAAATAGGTTTCCAGTCGAGGTTTGTTTTCCTCGATTAACGGCGCCAACTGGCGGCCGGTCTGAACCACCACCGCCGTTAGCAAAATTACTACGGCCAGTAATCCCCAGAATTTTCTGACCAGCCAAACCACTGAACGTCTCATACGCTTGCGGGTTTACACCAGGATAATGTCGTACTGTTCCTGGCTGTAAACGTTCTCAACCTGAAACTGGATGGTACAGCTGATAAACTCTTCCAAATCCGCAACATTGGTGGATTCTTCATCCAATAGGCGCTCGATCACCACCTGTGACGCCAGCACCAGAAATTTCTTATTGTTGTATGCGCGAGCTTCTCGCAGAATTTCCCGGAAGATTTGATAACAGACGGTCTCGGCAGACTTCAAGGTACCCCGCCCCTGACAGACAGGGCAGGGCTCACACATAATCTGGCCCAGCGATTCGCGCGTGCGCTTGCGCGTCATTTCCACCAATCCCAATTCGGACACACCGGTAATAGAGGCTTTGGCGTGATCGCGCTCCATCATTTTTTCCAGAGTTCGCAACACCTGACGTTGATGCTCTTCATCTTTCATATCGATAAAATCGAGAATGATAATGCCGCCGAGATTGCGCAGCCTCAGCTGCCGAGCGATGGCTGTAGCGGCCTCGAGGTTGGTCTTAAAAATGGTCTCTTCCAGATTGCGGTGCCCGACGAACGCGCCTGTATTAACATCGATCGTGGTCATGGCTTCGGTCTGCTCGATAATCAGATAGCCGCCAGACTTGAGCGTAACCTTATTCTCCAACGCTCGCTGAATTTCGTCTTCAATGCCATAGAGTTCAAAGATAGGGCGTTCACCCGGATAGTGTTCCAGACGTTCGCGAATTTCAGAGGCGTACTTCTCGGAAAACTCCACCATCTTGCCCAGTACTTCGCGGGAATCCACACGCACCTTCTCAATATGCGCTTTAACAAAGTCCCGCAAGGTGCGCTGAAACAAAGGCAAATCTTCGTAGATTACAGCTGGCGGCTTGGCCTTGGAGATTTTATCTTCCAGGTCGTGCCAGAGCCTATACAGAAACGGAATATCCGCACACAGCTCTTCTTCTGCAACGCCATCGGCGACGGTTCGCACAATAAAACCACCGGCATTGCCAAGACTCTTTTCGCCGGCCAACTCTTCCACTTTGGCCTCTACCAAACCTTTGAGCCTTTCCCGCTCGGCATCATCTTCAATGCGAGTGGAAATACCCAAGTGCTGAGTGTAGGGCATATACACTAAATGACGGCCAGAAACCGAAAGGTGGGTGGTCAGCCGCGCGCCCTTGGTGCCAATGGGATCCTTGACCACCTGAACCACCAGGCTCTGTCCCTCTCGCAAAGTCGTGGTGATATCACCAATTTCACTGTCGCGCAGTTCCATGCCTTCGTCGTTCAATGGCGAGATGTCCGATGCGTGAATAAAACCGGCACGCTCCAATCCGATATCCACAAAGGCCGCCTGCATACCCGGCAGCACGCGCACCACCTTGCCTTTGAAGATCTTTCCAACATAGCCCTTGCGCTGGGTTCGCTCGAGATATACCTCTTGCAGCATACCGTTTTCCACCAAGGCGACTCGGGTCTCGGTGGGTGACGCATTTACCAGTATTTCTTCGCTCATAGGCTATTCCAAATTATTCAATGGTCGCGCTCAGGTATCCATATGCCAGAGCGCCACGCCGAAATCTTCCAATAGTTGTGCGGTCTCGGTAAGGGGTAAGCCCACTACCGCGCTGTAGCTGCCTGCAATGCGCTCAACAAATACCGCGGCCATTCCCTGGATCGCATAGGCACCGGCTTTGTCAGCGGGCTCACCGGTGTCCCAGTAACGCAGAATCTCGGATTCTCCAAGCTCGCGAAACGTCACCTCCGTAGTTACCGTGGTGACAGCCAGACGATCACCCGATACCAGCGCCACTGCGCTGAGAATTTGATGAGTTTGACCCGACAACGCCTTCAGCATCGTCACGGCATCGGCCCTATCACGGGGCTTTTCAAACACTCGCCCCCCCAGAATACCCAGAGTGTCTGATCCCAGGACTGGCGCCAACGGTAAC
>JALUYN010000695.1 GCA_027012915.1 Cellvibrionaceae bacterium | reverse complement strand
TATGCGAAAATCAAAGCGTTCAATTGCTTACTGTCGCACGACTGCATCCGGTAAAGGGGCACAAGTACCTTCTCGAAGCTCTTGCCCTTTTGAAAGATCAAAGCGAATTTTCATTTAATCTTAAGCTTGTTGGGGACGGCCCACTTAGAAAGGAACTGGAAGAGCTCTGCAAAACACTAAAGATAGAAAATGAAGTGCATTTTCTAGGCGTACAAAACAAGCAAGAAGTCCTAGAGCATCTGCGCTCGGCACATTTGTTTGTATTGCCAAGCTTATCCGAAGGTATTCCCATCTCTCTTATGGAAGCCATGGCTTCCCATACGGCCGTAATTGGGCCGAATATCAACGGTGTAAGTGAACTGGTTTCCGATAGCTCTGAAGGAATTTTGTTCAAACCAGGCGACACCGAAAGCTTAGCTGCCGCAATTCTTAACGCAGTCTCGCCCCTTACAAACAAACAACTTGCTGAGGGTGGTTTTAATAAAGTCCACCAGAACCACTCCCTGAGCACCAATACTCGGAGAAAGTACAGTATTCTTCTCGGCACTCACTCTGACAAGGAATGATTATGAAAGTCGCATTACTGGTAAATGAATTTTTCACTAACGAGCTCAAGCGCTACAACGGATTTGGTGGTTTTGGGATTCTTGCCAGAAATTACATCACCGAGCATCTGCCCAACGAACAACTTGAAATAGATACCATCATAGGCGACAACGATCAGCCAACTGAGGAAATCAGCATACTGGACAATCGAAAGAAGGTTATCTTCTTTCCTGCTCGGCCTACTGGCTTCAATCCGAAATCTATCGCCAACTGGGTTTCTGAAAAAATAAATAGAGCAGGAAACCATTGGCTTCAACAGTACGTCAGCAAATTGGATTACGATCTGTATTTGACTTTAGAACTGCAAGGCGTTGCCTATCAAATACTTAATGCAAGCGAAAACACCCAAGTTATTCTCTGGCTTCAAGACCCTAGACCTGAAAGCGACTGGGAAGAACTCGACTCCATGTCGATCAAACAAACCGGCTACCGACCAACACAGAAAGCCAAGAATCTAATGCGCCGCCTGCAGGATGAAAAACGACTGACAGTGGTTACTCAAGGGAAGTATCTCGCCGACAAGGGTCGACAGTTTTATGACCTTGATGACGATTTGGATATTGAATTCCTTCCCAACCCCATCCAGATCGATAATAGTTTCTGCCTGGACGATACAAACAAGGAGAATGCTGTTATTTTCCTTGGCCGGCTTGATTCTGTGAAACGCCCTTGGCTCTACTATGCAATCGCCAAACAGCTGCCACAATACACATTCTATGTCTGCGGCCAATCTCATGAGCAGGATTTTGAGACGATCAAACAGGAAAATTCTGACATCCCCAATTTGAAGTTTATGGGGCACGTTCAAGGCCAGGAGAAAATTGATCTACTGAAAAAATCTAAAGTTCTAGTTAACACTTCGATCCATGAAGCGATACCGGTATCTTTCCTCGAGGCCCTGTCTTACGGCTGCCTCCTGGTGAGCTGCCAGAATCCCGATAATCTCACCAGCACCTTTGGGCAGGCAATCCCTCAGGCCTGGGGGGACGGCCAGGAGCTGGTCACTCCGTTTGCTAAAGGCGTCTCCGAGATTATTGAAGATGACCAGAAGCGCCATCAGAAAGCCTTGGAAGCAATTGAATACGTCTCCAGAGTTCACTCCATCGACGCCTTTAAGAAGAATATGCAGCGAATTTTGAAGACTCCGAGAAACAGTGACCAAACTGACAGATAGCCGTTCTCCCCAGCTGACCCACACCGCAACAAAGGCCTAACCATGAGACGGGATATACAACTATTACGTGGCATCGCCGTTCTATTGGTAGTCTTCTATCATGCCGATCTGGAGGTCTTGGGGTATGGCTATCTGGGAGTCGATGTATTTTTTACAGTATCAGGATTTTTAATCACCACAATTATTCTGAAGGGTTTGAATCAACAGAGTTTCTCGTTTTTAGACTTTTATCTGCGGCGTGCCAAGCGGCTACTGCCCGCGCTGTACAGCACACTGCTCTTTAGTACATTGTTAGGATTTGCATTACTGACCCACCAACAATGGCAAGATTTTGTCTGGCAATTGGTCGGCGCCGTTAGCTTTACCGCCAATCTGGTGCTGCCCACCCAAATTGGG
>JALUYN010000694.1 GCA_027012915.1 Cellvibrionaceae bacterium | reverse complement strand
GGCTGAAGCGCTGAGTGTGGCATTTTTTGGTGGCTCTATTATGGGGCTGGTTGTCGCCTCTATGGGCCTTCTGGGGTTAGGTGGTCTTTACTTACTGTTCGGTGCCGACCCCGAACACGCCGAAGCCATTCATGGATTTGGTATGGGGGCCTCTACAGTAGCGCTATTCTCGCGTGTTGGTGGCGGTATCTTTACCAAGAGTGCCGATGTGGGTGCCGATTTGGTGGGTAAGGTAGAAGCTGGTATCCCTGAAGACGACCCCCGCAATCCGGGTGTTATTGCAGATAACGTCGGTGACAACGTTGGCGATGTCGCCGGCATGGGCTCCGACATTTTTGAATCCTATTGCGGCTCTATGATTGCCACCATCGCCATTGCCTCCACCATGGGGGTGGCGGCTTTGGCCCAGCTGGGAGCCGAACGCAGTGAATTGATGTTCGCGCCTTTGGCTTTGGCCTCAGTTGGGCTGCTGTGTTCCATAGCCGGCATCATCATGGTGAAGCTGGCCTCGGCCAAGGCACCGGAAGTGGCGCTGCGGGTCGGCACCATGGGCGCAACACTGATTTTTATGGTGGTGTCCTGGTTCCTGATTGCCAATTTAGGTATCGATAGCAGTGTCTGGTGGTGTGTGGTATGCGGTGCGGTTGGGGGCACGGTTATTGGCTTGGTAACTGAGTACTACACCGGTGGTAAGCCCGTACGTACCATTGCCGAAGGCGGCGAAACGGGGCCTGCTACAGTGATGATTGCGGGTCTCGCGGTTGGCATGGAGTCTGTAGTGGTGCCGGTATTGATGATTGCCGGCATTATCTTTACTACCAGTGCGTTGTTACCCGAGGGTGCGGGTGTATACGGTGTAGGCATTGCGGCAGTCGGTATGTTGGCGACGGTGGGTATCACTATGGCTATTGATGCCTATGGCCCTGTGGCGGACAACGCAGGTGGCATTGCCGAAATGGCGGAACTGGGAGAGGCAACTCGCGAAATTACCGATGGTCTGGACGAGGTGGGTAACACCACTGCAGCGATTGGCAAGGGATTTGCGATTGGCGCCGCGGGTTTGGCTGCATTGGCTATTATTGCGGCTTATATCGAAACCGTATCTCTCCATGTTTCGGATTTTTCGTTGGAGATCAGTAACCCACAGGTGCTTACGGGAATGTTCCTCGGCGGTATTTTTCCGTTTCTTGTCAGCGCCATAACCATGCGTGCCGTAGGTGATGCGGCTTTCGATATGATCAAGGAAATACGTCGCCAGTTTCGAGAAATTCCTGGTTTGATGGAGGGCACCGCTAAACCCGATAGCGGACGCTGTGTGGATATTGCCACGCAAGCGGCGCTGCGACGCATGGTGTTGCCCGGCGCGCTCGCGGTGTTTGCGCCGGTGGTGGTTGGTTTTGTTATTGGTCCCGCCGCTTTGGGTGGAATGCTCGGTGGTGCTTTGATTAGCTGCGTGTTGTTGGCCCTGACCATGGCCAATGCCGGTGGTGCTTGGGATAACGCTAAGAAATATGTCGAAAAAGGTAATTTGGGCGGCAAAGGATCAGAGGTTCACAAGGCTGCGGTAGTGGGTGATACCGTGGGTGATCCCTTCAAAGACACCAGCGGTCCGGCCATGAATATTCTGATTAATGTGATGGCCATTGTCAGTTTGGTGATCGCGCCTCTATTGACCTGAGTCTATCCCAAGTGTGAATAACGCAAAAAGGAATCGAATCAGAGAGACCTGAAAAGTGAGACGGGAGATGGCGTGGCCAATAGTTGGTGCGCCAATCATTCAGTTCTCACCGACCTGATAAAACGCCAAATCAATTAAGCATCAGCCCAACAAGACGTGAAACCGAATAGAACGTTATCTTAAAATAAAACGTCATCCCCGCGAAAACGGTGATCTCTTTCATTGATTCACTTCTGATTGATGCCACTGCAAAGGTGTTGAGCCAAATCTACGAAGCCTTCCGCCAAATTTTTCACAAGCTCAAAGCCGAAACTACCGACGTCCTCCGCTACGCCTTTCGTTTTTTCCATACTGCCGGATTGCGCATTTCATCGAAAAGGAAAAGCCGGTGTTTGTCCTTGAATGGCTCATCGTAAAGTAAGTCTATTTTGTCGATGTGTCACAAAAGACCTCTACGAAACATCACTCCGCCACTGACCGGGACTTACGCCGGTCCAGCGTTTGAATGCTCGCGAAAATGTACTGACGTCGGAAAAGCCCAGAAGATAAGCCGCTTCTTCCAGTGAAATATCAGCGCGTTTTAAATAGCCATAAGCCATCTCTTCGCGCAGTTGATCCAGAATTTCCTGATAGGTGGTGTTCTCATTCTGCAGGCGTCGCAGCAGAGTTCTATCGCTGAGATTCAGGCTCTCCGCTACAGCCGCTTTGGTGGGTTCGCCTTTGGGCAGTAGTGTCACCAGGGCGTCTCGTACTTGTTTGGTGAAGCTGCCCTCCTGATGGCGTCCCAAGTGCTTGGCGGATAGTTCATCGAGAATACCCGCTAGCTCTTCGTTGGCGCTGGGAATGGGGTGGTCGACGATATGTTTGGCCACCAGCATTTTGGTGCGCGGTTGCTCGAAGTGTACCGGGCATTTGAACAGGTCGCGGTAGGGGCGATCACTCCCGGGGGCGGGGTGCTTAAAGCTGACGGACATGGGAGTAATGTTGGGGTCGTCGAGAATCCAACGGGCCATCAAGACGATGCTGGCCATGCTCATATCGTATGGCTGGTAGGCGGGCGGCAGGCCGGTGGTACCTACTTCCAGAGAGAAAATATAGCAGTCTCGGGTTTCATCCAATTCCATAATGGCCGAGTCCGCGATCAGATGCCGGAATTTTATAAAGCGTTGCCAAGCCTCTTTCAGAGTGGCACTGCACAGCATGGCGTGGCCCACCGCGTGGAGGTTTTGCGGGCGCAAATGTTCTGCTGCTTTTAGCCCCAAATAGGGGTCGCCACTGAGCTCGGCGGCGCGATGCCATAGCTGCGTGATCAGGTCTTGATCGAAGCGGGAGTTGATGGTGGTTAGGTGCTCCGGGTCCATCCCCAGTTTGCGCAAAAGTGCCTCGCTGTTGATACCGCTTTCGTCAATAGTGCGCACAATGGCTTGTACGAATCCGGCAATGGAGGACTGCTGCGTTAGACCCATATCAAATTTTTATCACAAAGGTTGGGTGTCATGGCGAATGTGTCACTAAAAGTCATGGGGTGACACGTATCGCTCTCGTTTTATAACAATCATTCTACTAGTTTTATTAACCAAGCCAACCGGTCTTGATGAGGCCGGATGAGTCAAACAACAACAAGTGAAAAATACACTGGAGAATGCGATATGAATGGAGCAGAGGCGTTACTGCAAACCTTGATTGATAGTGGTGTTGAGGTATGTTTTGCCAACCCTGGCACGTCCGAAATGCAGCTGGTAGCTGCTATTGATAAGATTCCCGGCATGCGTCCGGTACTGGGTCTGTTTGAAGGCGTGGTAACTGGAGCTGCCGATGGTTACGGGCGTATGGCAGACAAGCCTGCCGCGACCTTGCTGCATCTGGGGTCGGGTTTCTCCAATGGCATGGCCAACTTGCACAACGCCAGGCGCGCCGGTACACCTATCGTTAATATCGTTGGTGATCACGCCACTTATCATCTGCCACTGGATGCGCCGTTGACTTCCGATGTGCCCGGCCATATCGCGTTGACCAGCAACTGGAATCGTACCAGTGCATCTCATACTGCCATGGCGCAGGATGGCGCCGAAGCTGTCGCTGCATCCATGACCGGCCGCTCTGCCAACCTGATTGTGCCCGCGGATTTTGCCTGGACAGAAGGAGCTGAGCCTGCCGCTCCGGTTGCCGCAGCCAAACCAGAGGTGGTCTCAGAGGAGGTCATTGCCAAGATTGGGGAAGCCTTGAAGAACAGTGACAATGCCTGCTTGTTCATGGGTGACAAGGCGTTGCGAGAAGATGGTTTGAAAGCTGCTGCGCGTATTGCTGCCACCGGTATTCGGGTCATCTCCGAGGTGTTCTCGTCGCGGGTTCAACGTGGTCGTGGTCGACCCAACATTGAGCGCCTGCCCTATTTCGCAGAGTTCGCCGCCGATGCCCTGAAGGACATCAAAGATATGGTGTTGGTGGGTACCATGAACCCGGTATCCTTCTTTGCTTATCCCAACAAGCCCAGCACCCTCTGGGCTGAGAACTGCAATATCACCACGCTGGCCAACAAGCAGCAGGATCAGATCGCCGCATTGGAAGCCCTGGCGGACTACCTGGGCGCCCCTGCCTACGAGGCTCAGCCAGAGACGCCGCTGCCTGAAATCCCCGAGGGACCAATGACGGCGGAAACGGTGGGCGCGGTTATCGCCAACCATCTGCCTGAAAACGCCATTGTCTCCGATGAGGCTCAAACCTCCGGCGCCTTCTCCTATGCCTACTACGACGGCGCCGCGCCTCACGATTGGTTGATGCTTACCGGTGGTGCCATTGGTCAGGGCTTACCTGTTGCTATGGGCGCCGCGTTGGCCTGCCCAGATCGTAAGGTGGTGAACCTGCAAGCTGATGGCAGTGCAATGTACACCAATCAGGCACTGTGGAGTATGGCCCGTGAAGATCTGGATGTGTGCGTCGTACTCTACAACAACAGCAGCTACGCGATTCTGAATATCGAGTTTATGAATGTGGGAGTGGACGCTCCGGGAGAACGCGCTCAGTCCATGTTGAGCTTGCAAAACCCCGGTCTCGATTGGGTGAAACTGGCTGAGGGCATGGGTGTTAAGGCGACTCGCGCTACCTCCACGTCCGAATTCGAAGAGCAATTTGCAGCCGCAATGAAAGAAAAGGGGCCACGCCTGATTGAAGTGGTGCTTTAAGCTCTTCAATCGCGATCATTACACACTGCCTGAGGGGAAACAGATATGTTGGACGAACTTCACAATATTGTCGGCGATAAGGGACTGTTGCTTGGTGATGCACTAAAAGATCACCCGGCGTGTCTGTTCAAAATTCCTCGGGCGCTGGTGCGACCGGCCTCAACAGAGGAAGTGTCGCAAGTGATGGCAGTTTGTCATCGCCAGGGGCAGGTGGTGGTTACCCATGGCGGTCGCACCGGTTTGGTAAGGGGTAATGACTTCAACGATACCGATGTCATTTTGTCGTTG
>JALUYN010000693.1 GCA_027012915.1 Cellvibrionaceae bacterium | reverse complement strand
CTTGTCCCAGGACATAATGCGTTGCAGTTGCAACATGCCGCGGTCCAACAAGAAGCCAATAAAGCCGATGACAATAACTGCGGTCATAATCCGGCTGAGGGAGTCGGAGCTGCCGTTTTGGAATTCGTCCCAAACGAATTTTCCAAGGCCCGGGTTTTGCGCCAACATTTCTGCGGCGATCAATACCATCCAGGCAACACCCAATGACAAACGCATACCGGTAAAGATCATGGGTACGGACGCTGGCAGTACAATTTTCTGAACATGTTTCAGAGCAGGCAGGCGCAGTACTTTGGATACATTCACCAGATCTTTATCGATACCAGCCACGCCAACTGCGGTGTTGATAACCATGGGCCATACGCAACACAAGGTAACGGTGATCATGGAGTTCAAGAATGATTTGGGAACCAGGGGATCGGGAGTTGCGTAAAGAGCACTCACTACCATGGTTACCAGAGGCAACCAGGCCAAGGGCGATACGGGTTTAAAAATTTGAATTATCGGGTTTACCGCAGTGTTGAGTGTCTTGCTCAAACCGATGGCAATTCCCAGCGGGATAGCCGCAGCGGCAGCCAGCAGGAAACCACTCATGACGGTAATCAGGCTGGTAAAGATTTGGTCCAGGAAAGTTTCCTTACCGGTATAGGCGCGGATCTTTGGCACGTAGTCCGGGTCTTTTTCCATACGCGCCGCATTGCGTTTTTCCTGGCGCTCGTAAAAGGCTTCTTCTTTGGCGCGTTCAGCATTGTGCTCTTCATAGAGCGAGCCCATTTGTTCCCAGACAGCGGCAGGCCCGGGGAATTTACCCAGAGATGTATCGATGTTCTGTGCCCCTACGGACCAGATAAACAGGAAAACCAGAATACCGATAAAGGGGATCGCAATTTGCTTGCCAAGCTCGCTGAACTTCGCTGCGAACGCTGACACATTCTCCGAAGAGTTGTCAGACTTATTGGACAGAACTGTTGCTAACATGATGAGACCTATAGAGCTGTCGGGTTAAATGTTCAGGTATTTATGTTGGAGTTGGTTTTGTTGGGCTTCACTTCGCTCAACCCAACCTACGATATGGTTCCGTAGGTTGGGTTGAGCCTTGGCGAAGCCCAACACTCTGAGTTAGATTTTGTCGCCGGATTTCAGACCGATAGAGAACTTGTCGATGTAGGCGTTAGGCTTAGTACCGTCGTAAACGATGCCATCGATAAAGTGAGTCTGAGGATCGCGGAAACCATCTTCATCGCTCGCGGGGAAGTCTTCAGCATTGGCCAGACCTTCGGCAACCAGAGACTCCGCAGCTTTCATATAGATGTCAGGGCGGTAAACCTTGGCAGCCAGATCTTTGTACCAATCGTCACTCTTGTCTTCAGAAATTTGACCCCAGCGGCGCATTTGCGTCATGTACCAAATCGCATCGGAGTAGTACGGGTAGGTAGCGTTGTAGCGGAAAAATACGTTGAAATCAGGCACTTCACGCTTGTCACCTTTTTCGTACTCGAAGGTACCGGTCATGCTGTTGGCGATAACGTCGTAGTCAGCACCCACGTAGTTTGACTGAGACAGGATCTTCACAGCCGCAGGACGGTTGGCATTGTCGTTTTCATCCAACCACTTGGCCGCGCGAATCAAAGCACGAGTCAGACGGATAGTTGTATTTGGATATTTCTCAGCGAACTCTGCGGTGATACCGAATACTTTTTCGGGGTTGTCTTTCCAAATTTCGTAGTCAGTTACAACGGGTACGCCGATACCTTTAAATACTGCCTGCTGGTTCCAAGGTTCGCCCACGCAGTAACCGTAGATAGTGCCTGCTTCCAGAGTCGCGGGCATTTGCGGTGGTGGGGTTACCGACAACAGCGCATCTGCATCGATTTTTCCTGAAGTATCACCTTTGTGCGGCGCGTAGTATCCAGGGTGAATACCACCGGCGGCGAGCCAGTAACGCAATTCATAGTTGTGGGTAGAAACTGGGAATACCATACCCATGTTGAAAGGCTTGCCTTCGGCTTTGTACTTTTCAACAACCGGCTTCAGCGCGTCGGCTTTAATCGGGTGAACTGGGCGACCGTCATCCATCTTTGGAATATTCGGCTTCATTTCTTCCCAGATTTCGTTAGAAACGGTAATGCCGTTGCCGTTCAAATCCATAGAAAAAGGCGTAATGATATGTGCCTGAGTACCAAAGCCCATGGTGGCGGCAATAGGTTGACCAGCCAGCATATGCGCACCGTCCAGACGACCGTCAATCACGCCATCCAACAGAACTTTCCAGTTGGCTTGTGCTTCGATGGTGACGTACAGCCCCTCGTCTTCAAAGTACCCGTTTTCATAGGCAATGGCGATTGGAGCCATATCGGTGAGCTTAATAAATCCGAACGTCAGTTCTTCTTTTTCCGGGTAACCAAGCTCTTCAGCCTGAGCCAGACTGAAGCTAGCGCTGAACCCCACTACGGAGGCAAAGGCCGCTACTTTTACTGATTTAAACCACTTCATGGATCACTCCTCGTTTGCTTTTAATTTCTGATTCGGTCACATCACTGATTCTGGTGTGCGCCAAATAAGTCGAAGTCTTTTAGAAAACTGTCGCAAAAAATCTGAGCGTGTTTTCTTGTTTGATAGAGGTATTGCACAGGGTGTGCCAGATCCATAACAACCGGGGAAAATTAAATTTCTGCCCCAAAACGGCGCCAGTTTTGATCGAATTTTTAACGAAGAATTATTTTTGGGTGCATTAACTGTGAGCACAAAAAGTGCATGCACCAAAAAATATCAATGATGAAAAAATGGGAAATATAAAAAATGGTGCACCGCCAATCGCGGTGCACCACCTTAAAACGCCGATCTCATTGCGAGTCGACCCAGATTGAATTCAATTAGTACTTAAATTGTCCGATTAACTGCTGCTGTTGCTCCGACTGATGGTTAATCTGCTGACTGAGCTCTGCAGAACGATTGGCGTTCTCTGCCACTTCATCTGTTACACCGCGAATCGACTGAACATTGCGGTTGATCTCCTCGGCCACGCTACTCTGCTCCTCCGCAGCCGTCGCAATCTGTGTAGACATCATGTTGATCTCTGAAATGGACGAGCCGATTTTATCCAGCGCTTCCATGGCCTGTTGTACCTGAGTAGAGTAATCGGCAGCCATTTCCGAGCTCTCCTGCATGGCCACTACCACCTCGCCGGTGGCCTTCTGCAACTGGGCGATCACGCCTTCGATTTCCTCGACCGACTGAGCCGTGCGCCCTGCCAGGCCACGTACCTCATCGGCGACAACTGCAAAGCCACGCCCTTGCTCACCTGCGCGCGCGGCTTCAATAGCTGCATTGAGAGCCAGCAGATTGGTTTGCTCGGCAATAGAGCGAATTACCTGCAGCACCGCTGCGATGTTCTCACTGTCTGACGACAATTGTTCAACGATGGGCATGGAGTCCTTCATCTTGCCCGCCAAAGTGGTGATATTTTCGGTGGTTGTCCTCACTACAGCCCGCCCCTGCTCAGTAGCGTCTTCTGCAATACTGGACGCACTCGCCGCCTGAGCCGCGCTGGATGCCACCTCAGCCGCGGTCTGGCTCATTTCTTCAGAAGCGGTAGCCACCATAATCACGCTTTCCTGCTGTTCGCTCATACCGCGACTGGTCTCTTCAGCCAGGCTGTTGGCCTGATTGGCGGTGGAACGGGAGGCCTGTATGGATTCCCCCAGCAGGCGAATAATACCAGCCAGTTGCTCTACAAACTGATTGAAATAGCCGGCCAGAACTCCCACTTCATCCTGACTCTTAACCGTAATACGACGAGTCAGGTCCCCTTCCCCCGTGGCGATGTCTTCCAGCGCTGCGGATACCTCTCTGATGGGACGATTGATGCGGATCGCGAGCAGTACCACGATCACCAACCCAAGGCCGCCAACGATAAAGCCCGCTACTGAGACCCCCATAATCTGATTGCTCTTGCCCTCACTAACAATCCCCAACACTTCAGCCACCTGGCCTTCGATATAGCTCAGGGGCACCTCTACATAAAGGGTCCAGGTAGTGACACCGGCCATATTCACCGCACGGGTCAACATAAAGTGCGAGTCGTTTGTATACTCTTGGCTGCTGTTAAGCTCCACCGAAGCGTCGATATGATCGCTGTGAGGCTTACCCAGGCTTTTACCGTCGCTGCTATGACTGGCGAGAAAGCCGGTATTTGAGATAAGACTGATATTGCCGCTTCCCAGAGCCAACTGTCTGGCACTTTTCTCGGCCATGGTTTGCAGACTGTTGAGAGCCAAATCAACGCCGAGCACGCCCACCACCCGGTCACCAAACACCAGAGGAGCGGCCACAGAGGTCATTAATACATCTTGTTCGTCGACCTGGTCCACGTAGGGTTCGAGAAGGCACAGTCTCTTACTTTCCAAGGGGCAGCTATACCAACTGTTATACGGGGTGCCACTGCTGGTGAGAGAGGTGTCATTAAGCTCCTCTTCACTCATCACATCCTGCACCAACTCGCCATTGGCCTCTCTGGCCCAGTAAACCGAGAAGCGGCCAGTTTCATTGGAGGCCACATCCGGATCGTCCAGGTGATCGCTGTCAGCTCCATCCAGCATGTTCGGCAGAAACACCACATACAAACCCAGCACGTCGGGATTGTTCTTCAGCGCACCCTGAAGATACTGATTCAATATATAGCGAACATCATCGCTGGGTAGAAACAGCTGTCGAAACTGTTTACGCAAGAAATCGATGTCGTGACTATAGGTGTTAACATCAACCACGATATTGCGAAACAAGTCTTCGATGCGAATTTGCTGCTCTTCAGCACTGGCACTCATTGTGCTGTTGGCCATGCCCCGCAGGCGCGGCTCAACCGTGCTTTCAATGCGCTGAGAGGTATCATTGATCAGCACTGTACTGATCACCACTTGCAACACCAGAATTACTGCCAATAACACCGCCACTGGAACGGCAATTTTCCACACCAGCGAAGTTTTCATGCCCACCTTCCTGTTCTTGTTCTTTTGTAGCACAGATCGTTTAACAATAGTTCAATAAAGGCTATCGACCAGTGAACAGAAGCTTTAGGGCCTGTTAACACTAATTCTGATGCTTCTGTTGCGTCTCAAATCGCGCCAATCTAGGCGCGAGAAGCGAGTTTAGTGGTTCTAAACGAGCGAC
>JALUYN010000692.1 GCA_027012915.1 Cellvibrionaceae bacterium | reverse complement strand
GCATTTTCCTGCCTCATGAGCTCCGACACAAGGCGCGAATGGCGCCTTGGTTTAACGCCGCTTCAGACTTGGATCAGATCGCAACATTCTCGCACGGAGAGCAATCGCTCACTATGATTCACCGCGACACACACTATGGATTATCGAGCCATATACACCTCCGCTCGACGTATGCACCAGCGCCTAGGGTGCAGACCTTGCGACACCCAAAGCTCCGAGCTTAGGCTTCCTGGTACGCTCGATGCACTTCTTGCGCAATAATGGCCATGCCCTGCTCCA
The DNA here is from genome assembly GCA_027012915.1 of Cellvibrionaceae bacterium. The sequence continues at coordinate 4,894 of JALUYN010000692.1, read as the reverse complement.
GTCCTTCCTCATCGAGGCAGTAGCTGATGCGCAGACATTCCTGACTGTGCTGCCATGGTTCATCCAACCCCAGGAAGAAATGATGCCCCGCAACAACGAGCACTCCACGCCGCTTCAAACGCTCGTAGAGTGTCTGCGAGGAAATGGGCAAGCCGTCACACCAGAGCCACAGAAAGATGGCCCCCTCTGGCTTGTGAATAAAACAGGGCAGCCCTGCCAAACTCTGGGTCAACTTGTTAATAGCCAGTTCTGCTCGAGCCTTGTAGAACGGGCGAATAATATCGTTGCTGACGCGCAAAATTTCACGACTTTCGAATAGCGGCGTGCTCAACGAGGGACCGAGATTGCCACACGCCAGGCAAGCCAGGGTGTTGGCATTGGTGAAATCTTTAATCAGGTCTTCGTGAGCCACCACAATACCGGTGCGTGCACCAGGCAGCCCCAACTTCGACAAGCTCAGTACCACGATGGTGTTGGAGTTCCAGTGAGGCTCGGCGTCGGCAAACAAAATGTTGGGAAACGGGGTGCCGTAGGCGCCATCGATAATCAACGGAATATTGTGTTGGCGCGCCATGCGATCCAGATGTTGCACCTCATCGTCGGTCAAGACATTCCCCGTAGGGTTTGTCGGACGGGATACGCACAGCGCAGCACTGCTTTCATCAATACTCAGCTGAGTGAAGTCCACGTGGTACTTGAATTGGTTGTTCTCCAGAAATTCTATAGAGGGGCGCGTCGCGCGGAACAATTCATCGTGCACGCCCACATCACCATAGCCAAGATATTCCGGAGCCAGTGGCAACTGTATATGGCGGTGACTGCCGTCTGCCATTTCACCAGCCAGCATATTGAACAGCACAAAGAACGCTGATTGGCTGCCGTTGGATACGGCAATATTCTTTGACGATACCGGCCAACCAAACTCCTCATTTAGCAACGCCGCCACAGCGTCCAGAAAAGCCTCATCGCCCTGGGGCGATTGGTAAATGCCCAGCATTTTGTGGCGCCGCTGCGAATCCTCTAGCAGAGTACTCAGTTGCTTCTCGAATACCTCTTGGACCTGGGGAATGGCAGCTGGATTACCGCCACCCATAAACAAGATATCGGGATTGACGTTTAAGGCTTCCCCCAGGTCCGCCATCAAACTGACGATACCGGAATCGGACGAAAACTTGTCACCAAATTTGGAATATTTCATACAAGGCTCTCCCAAAGAGAGTATCTAAAATTATAACCGGGAAATGATAGAAGCGTGAGACGGTGCCAGCGTAAGCACCTCTCGATTAGAGTAACCGTTGCAGTCGCTCTATAGTTCGCTCAAGGCCTGCTTCGGGCATCAACAGTAGTAGATCACAATTGAAGGGGTGGCCTTCGAGGTGGTAGTTGATCTCCGCAGTCAGCAGATGACCACCGCCGACAATCTCGGGAATCTGTACATTTTCAAGCAATTGACTGGCGGCCACAGTCTGCAACTCACCCTGTGTCAGGTTATCCAGTTCCAGCTGCTCAGCAATATGAGGCAGGCAGTTGTCGACAATGACTGTGGCCAGCTCTTTCAGTAACGCCATGGCATCATCGGGAGACTCCAGGGCAACCCCACGCTGTTGTGCCAGATCGTTAAGACCGGTTTCGGTAATGGCCACCAAAGCCTGATTGTTGGGAGTTTCTCCCATGGCAAACGACTGCATGACCGCCGAAATCTTGTCTTCGCCGCGCAGCCCTGCAAGAGCTTCAGTGACAACCTGAGGTTTTACAAAGCGAATCTTGGGAATCGGTAGTTCCACAAACACCCCAGAAAACAGTGCCAGAGACTCACCCGCAGCGCCCATTGCCACATTGCAGATCTCCTGCATGGCATCACGTATTTCTTCGCTGATAGGGAGTGGTTCAGACATGGTGGTTCCAGTGTGTTAGCGGCAATACTCGGTAGCTATAGACTCAGTCCAGCAGACCGAACATTTCCAAAACCGAGGTTAATTTCTCTTTATTGATGGGCTTTTTAATGAATTCCAAGGCGCCCAACTTCAACACCCGCTCGCGGGCCTCAGGCTGAATATCACCGGAGATAACAATCACAACCGACTTCAGGCCTTCAGCGCGAATGGCTTCCAATACTTCGTAGCCATCCATTTCCGGCATGGTCAGATCGAGAAAAAGCATTTCTCCGCGACCTTCGCGTACAGCTTCAATGCCCTCAACACCGTTAGTAGCGTAGGTGATCTCCACATCCCAGCCATCAGGCAGCGAACGCGCCACCTGTTTACGGGCCATATTGGAGTCGTCACAGATAAGTAATGGAATAGTCATGAAAGCGGTTCAAAAAATCCCGGAATTAGTAAAGGCCATCGGCCACGAATAATAAATCATTATAACCTTAAAAGCCCGTATTCACTGGCTTTGAAACGATTTTTTCATAACATTTTCGAGACTTGCCAAGGTTTGCGGTCCCAGCAGGATTTCAAATGGTTCTCCACTGGGCGCATAAACCACCGTTGCCGGCAATACCGTGGGCCGCTGAATCGATAACGCAGGTGAGGGATCGTCTTGCAACAGAGCAAATTTAATATCGAACTTATTCTGCAAACGCTGCAGCTCGGCGGCTGCCACACCATCGTAATTGATCCCCAACACAGCTACCTCGGGCAGTTGCGCCAAGCGGTTGAGTTCTGGAATCTCTTTAAGGCAGGGCTTGCACCACTCTGCCCAGTAATTGATAAACACCCACTGCCCACGATACGACTGCCAGGGTACTGTTTCACCACCGTATAACTGCAGTTCAATACCCTGCCTGCTGTGATCACAGGCTGTCAGCATCATGCAAAGGATCAGTATGACATTGCGCAATCCGAACACGCCGAGATCACCCCTGCTGGAATCGCGTTTCACCCGTTATCTGAGTATCGGATATGAGTTCACTACTGAGTGTGACAGCCGTACCGTCAGTATCGTCGTCTTCGACACTGGGCGGAGCCAGATCTTCAAAGCCCTCAATTTCCGACAAATCGGCGGTAGAGGTTTCCTGTGGCTCGGGGCTTCCGGCAAACAGGGCTCCCACCGGGACATCAAATTCCAGCTCGGTATGTTGATCAATAGACAACAAACGAGCCGCCACTTCGGGGAACCACTCAAAATTCTGCAGATAATCACTAACGCCTGGCAAATGAGATTTCACCCCTACCACATCAGCCAGCGAGCGCAGACTCAACTCATTTAGATCGCGCACCAGCACAAAATCCCCGTGTTGCGTCGCGGTAATAATGCGGTGCTTTTTAAAGGCTTCGCAGAGTCTCTGCCACTGCTCCGTTTCCACTCCAACCTGCAGCACCTGACCATCGTTGATGGCTGCACCAGTTTTTCGATTTTGCTCAAACTTCCACAATACCACCAGCGCTGCAATCAGATCCGGGTAGGTTCGACCACGGCTGATCATGCCATAGCCAGATAAAGAGCGAACCAGCACCGCGCCGGCCAGCACAATCATCCACAGTATATTGACCCACAGCAGAAACAGGGGAACCATGGCGAAGGCGCCGTAAATCACCTGAAAACTGGAATTGGCAACGATCCATCCAAACAGATCTTTAAACAGTTCGAAGCAGATGGCCGTCAGTACACCGCCAACAAGTGCATGTTTTACTGGCACTTTGCAATTCGGTACGGCGGCGAACAACAGGGTAAAAGCCGCAGTAGTTAGCAACCACGGCGTAAAAGTCAGCATCCAGGGAATAATTCCGAAGGCATCGAAACCGTCGACAAACAACTTAAGTGATAACAGGTACGTACTCATTGCCAGGCCAATTCCCAGCAGTAATGGCCCCAGACTCAGGATGGCCCAGTACAGCAGAAAATTGGACAGGCCCTTGCGCGCCTCGCGCACGCCCCAGATTTCGTTAAACGCCTTCTCAATATTCTTCAGCATCAGGTAGGCAGTCGCCACCAGCATCAACACACCGGCCAAAGTCAGGCTGCGCGCCTGAGAAGAGAAGGTTTCCAAGTAGGTTTTGATTTCCAGACTGCTGTCAGGCAACAAGTGTTGAAACAGAAAACCCTGCAGCTGATCACCCAGCCCCTGAAAAGAAGGCACCAGCGAGAACATGGCGTAGATCACCGTGAGCATCGGCACTATGGCAAACAGCGTCATGTAGGTGAGCGCGGCCGCGCGGCTCTGTAGCCCTTTATCCAGAAACTGGCGCACCAAATAGGGAAAAAATCGCCATAGCGTTTCCAAATTCATATCGTTCCTCAATCTAATCTCGACGGCTTTAACGCCCAATAATCAAACAGCGCTTGGCCGAATCCTGCGTATAGGTTTACAGCATCATATGTGTATACAATAGCGCTTTTTTGGCAACACTAAAGGAATTCAGGCATGACCACCATATACCACAACCCGCGCTGCTCAAAATCCCGCCAGACCCTGGCTCTGCTGGAAGAAAATCAGGTAACGCCGGAAGTGGTGCTGTATCTGGAAACCCCACCCAATGCCGACACCTTGAAAGACCTGTTGGGCAAGCTGGGTATCGGCGCCAGAGAACTGCTGCGCAAGGGTGAAGATGCCTACAAAGAGAATAATCTGAAAGACACCAGTCTCAGCGATGAAGATCTGATCAACGCCATGGTCGCGCACCCTAAACTGATCGAGCGCCCCATTGTAGTTAAAGGCGACAAAGCGGTTTTGGGCCGTCCACCAGAAAATGTACTGGCTCTGATTGGCTGATCTCTGCAGATGTCTCCTTATATTCTGGTTCTTTACTATTCACGCCATGGCTCAGTCGCCAACATGGCACTGGAAATTGCCCGCGGCGTAGAGAAAATCACCGGCATTGAAGCGCGCCTCAGAACCGTGCCGCCCGTGTCTGCCACCAGCGAGCAAACCAGCAGCGATATACCCGAC
>JALUYN010000691.1 GCA_027012915.1 Cellvibrionaceae bacterium | reverse complement strand
ACCGTTGTGCAACAGGTAGCTGGCAAACAACTTGTCGATCATTTGGCTCTGGCGTTCGGCAATACTCAGGAAGGCATCTTCACCACTCAGGTACCCCAGGGTCGCACCTCGATGCTGCTGCACAGCCTGGGTCAATTGGCAGATGAGTTTGACACTGGTAATGCACTGAATCTTGTTAATAAACGCCTTGGCGTCTTCAGTATCGTATTGCTTTTTTGCACCATTAATGGGCATTACATTATTCATAGTTATTTTTGGGTCTGGCTTTGGACGCGTTTATGGAGCATTTTGATCCATAATGGCTTTGCTGTTGTTCTCACAATTAGATACAGCAAAGAGTAAGCCAATCCTGCACATTTCAGGGCCTCTACCTCTGGCAGTAGGCCCAATAGGTTTCGCGGTTGACCTCGATCCACTTAGGCCAGGCTTAAGACTTTGGCAACCAGCTTATCAATTCCCGCAGCGGCCTCGGCAATAGATTCGGCCAGCATGTAGGCCGGTGTGGTTACCAGCTTACGTGACTCATCCACAACGATATCGTCTACTGAGCAGTTCATATGTTCAGCACCCGTCTGAGTCACAGCAGCTGCAGTCTCGGCATCCTCTCCAATGGTACATTGCACCCCGGAGCCAAAAATCGCCGCAGAAATCACCGGTGCAATGCACATCAATCCAACAGGCTTACCCTGGCTTTGGAACTGGCGAGCGAAGCTCAGCACATCGGCGTTAACAGTTAATTCTGCGCCTTTGACAGCAAAGTCACAGAGGTTTTTGGCGGCACCGAAGCCTCCTGGAATAATCAAGGCATCGAAATCGTCAGCGGACACCTCTGCGACATCCTGCACATTGCCTCGGGCAATTCGGGCTGCCTCTTCCAGAACATTGCGAGTTTGTCCTTCGCTTACTTCACCGGTGGCATGATTAACCACGTGCAATTGTTCAACATCAGGAGCCAGACATTGCACTTGGGCGCCGGCTCTATCCAGGCTCAACAAGGTAATCACCGCTTCGTGTATTTCCGAACCGTCGTAAACACCACAACCAGCGAGAATAACTGCTACCTTTTTTGACATGACACAAGGCCTCTTAAATGATGGGACACATAGAATTTAGTAGGGTCTAGTTTATGTAACTATTCTTGTTTATGTAACTGGTCTTGTTTATGTAACCGGTCTCGCTAATGCAGCAGCCCTGATGCGGACACAATTCATCACACAGTACGGAGTTCAACATGCCTCAGTCGACGTTTATGGTCGTTATCGATCCCACTTCCGATAACCAACCCGCTCTTAAACGCGCCGAACAGCTTGCGGTCGACAGCGGTGCCCGACTGCACTTATTTTGCTGCTATCAACCAGAGGATATTAGTGATTTCCATTCCCGACGCGATGCCAAGCACTCGACGCTGATCGACGTAAGACTGCGTTTGGAAGAACTGGCCAACCCCCTGCGAGAAGAAGGCATAGAGGTAAGTTGCGAAGCCTACTGGAATCAGAACTGGCAAGAATCTGTGGTTCACGCATGCAGTCGTGTGGCCGCCGCCACAGTGATTAAATCCACGTACTGTCACAGTGGCTTCCTGCAGCATTTGAAGAAACGTTCAGACTTTACGTTACTGCGCAAAGCCCCTTGTGCCACTTTGCTGGTAAAAGACGATTCGCCGTGGTTGAACCAGCGCATACTGGCGGCAATCAACGTGGACAGTGCGGATACCGAACACGACACATTAAACAACGCCATTGTTGCCGAAGCGCAACGCCTAGCAAGGGTCACGCAATCCGATTTACATCTGGTGGCTGCCATGGATCACACCGCCAACATGGCGGACGTGTTGGGATTGCTGGAAGAGGACAACCACTCTCGAGAAGACGCCATTGCCGAGCGATTTGGGGTGAATCCCGACAGAGTCCACATCCGCGACAGCAAAGCCACCGATGCCATTCTTTCAGTAGCGCAAGACACTAACGCCGACCTACTTGTGATTGGTACGGTGGCGCGCCACGGTTTGAAAGCTGCACTGATTGGCAACACGGCGGAGAAGATTTTGGATCAACTGGACATTGATATTCTTACAGTTTCTTAGAAAGGGAAATCAGCAACGCTGGTCGTCAGCAGGCAATAAAAAAAGGCACCCGAAGGTGCCTTTTTGGACATTGCTAAAGCAAACAACTTAACGCTGTTTCATGCTCTCTACTTGAGCACTGATTTCAGCCACAACGCGACGGTTGGCCGCACGACCCTCGATAGAGTCATTGGAGGCAATTGGTTGCTCCTCGCCATAGCCTTTGGCGCTGGCACGGTCAGCCGCTACACCAAACTTCTCGACCAGTACTTTGGCCACGGCGTCAGCACGACGCTGGGACAGATTTTTGTTGTAAGCCGCTGAGCCACGTGAGTCGGTGTGACCCTGTACTTCCACATGAGTGTTGGAGTATTTGGCCATGAAGTCCGCTACGCGCTGAATTTCAGGGTAGTAAGCTTCCTTCACTACGTCACTGTTGTTGTCGAAGTTTACTTTCAACTCGATAGACACGCTCTCGGTCAACTTCATCGGGCAACCCTTGCTGTCTACTGCCAAATTAGAGGCAGTGCCAGGGCATTGATCTTCGTCGTCGTAAACGCCATCGCCATCGCTGTCCAGTCGCTCAGCGGGTGCCGGAGCAGGAGCTACTGCCTTGGCGCCGATTTTATAAGTCAAAGCCAACAACAGGCCCAGGTCCTGTTCGTTCTCTTCCTGGCTGGTGAACCAGCGCAGATCACTGCGGAAATCCAGATTTTGCGACAGCGCACGCTTTACACCCATACCCAGGTTCAGGCGGGTTTCATCGGTTTTTTCATCACCTTCGACATCAAATTCCATGTCATCCAGACCGGCTACCAGGAACGGCTGCCAGTCGCCCCACTTGTTTTCCAAGTGGTACAGAACGTCGAGACGGGCTGATTCAGTGTCTACATCTCCGCTACCCTGCTCCAGGTCGGTGTTGATTTCAGTCCACCAGGCCTCAATGGTCCAACGCGGGTTAATAACATAACCCAGACCCACACCAAAACCGGCGTCGTTATCAATCTCGCGATCACTGTCGAACTTCTGGTAAGCCGCACCGCCACTGATTTCAAATTTATGGTCATCGGCCAGCACTGCCGGGGCGGCAGCTACGCCTGCTATGGCACTAGCCATAGCCAGTCTTTTAAGGGTGTTTTTCATCTCACTACTCCTAGGTTTCAACGGACAATTCTTATAAATTGCGTCCAGTATAGACAATATCGGTAAAGTTACCGATCCTTGTCTTATTTTCTTCATGGTTGTTTATTGCAGGGTTTCCATAAAGCTCTCAGATGCCTTTATGGATTTTTCCATATCCGCAATCAGGCGTTGGATATCGCGTTTCAGAGTGCCGAATTCACCCTTTAATGATGCTATCGCCCGAGCGTTAAGATTGTGCTTCAGAAACAACACCTGATCGTGCAGTGTCTCTAAAACCGGAAACATCTTGTTTTCAGCGGAGTGCATCGCGCTGAGCATTTTCTTGTAGTGGGCCTTGGTCTCACGCAATTGACGCGCGCTTTGTCGTTTCAGCGAGGCATTGCTGTACTGATCCAACTCCTGTTCCCACTCCTCAAATAGGTCGGCAGCAACGTCTTCAACTTTATCAATGTTGGCACTCAGATCCTCCGCGCGACTCAGACTGTCCTGATATTCTTCATCCAGCGTTTTGTAGACCTTTTCCAATTCACCGCCATCGAAATTCAGCTCTACGGTGAATCGCTCCAATGCCGAGGAGAACTGCTCCTTAACGTCCACTTGGGAGTCGCGCACATCCTCCACGCGATCAACCAAGATGTCGCGCTTGTGCAGGCCAACCTTCTCCATCGCGCTATAGTAAGCCGTTTCACAACCCGCCAGGGCGATACAGGTCAAAACCAGCAGGGATATCCTTTGAATCATCATGCACTTTGCTCCTTTTTGCTGAACAGCAAGTCCCAGGTGCCATGCCCCAGACGCTCGCCGCGTTTTTCAAATTTGGTGACTGGGCGGTGCTCCGGACGCTCCGAAAAACAATACTCTCCAGCCAGGTTTTGCAATTCAGCAAAGGCCGAAAGCACTTCCATCATATGCTCGGCATAGGCCTCCCAATCGGTGGCCATATGAATCACCCCTCCGGGCTTGAGCTTCTGTAGCAACTTAACTATAAACGCTGGTTGTACAATGCGACGTTTGTTGTGCTTTTTCTTGTGCCAGGGATCTGGAAAGTACAGCTGGAAACGATCGAGGCTGTTATCAGCGATGCAATCGTCCAGCACATCGATGGCGTCGGCCATATACACCTTCAAATTACTCAATTCCTGCTTGGCAGCGTTATTGATCAGACAGCCCACCCCCGGCGGGTGCACCTCAATACCAATAAAGTCCTTTTCCGCTTCCGCCTGCGCCATTTGCCACAGGGAATCTCCCATCCCAAAACCGATTTCCAGTACCAACGGTGCTTCACGTCCAAACAAAGCTGTCGGAGCCTGATGTCCATCAAACAAACTCAAACCATAGGTTTGCCATTGCTGATCAAAAGCTTTTCTTTGGGCCTCGGTCATACGCCCGCTGCGAATCACATAACTGCGAATCGGTTTACGTTTGTACTCGGGTTTTAACTCAACTGAATCCATCAATACTTCTACTTCGTGTTACAAGAATCGGATAGGCGCCAGGCAAACCAAAACAGGCCGCCCCAACCCACCATAAAACTGAGGCCGCCCAACGGGGTCACGGGTCCCATCCACCGAGGCCCCCCTAGAGCCATCAGATACAAACTGCCACTGAACATAATAATGCCGGCGAGAAAACCGCAAGCTGCAATAACAAGGCTGCGCCTGCTTTCATACTTAAGTATCAGCAGCGCCACGGCCAGCAATGCCAGTGTATGAATAAATTGATACTGAACCGCCGTCTGGTAGGCCTCCAGCATGCGTTCGCTTAGCTTTCCCTGCAGCCCATGAGCTCCAAAGGCACCCAACGCCACCGCCGACAAACCACTTAGTGACGCCAGAGATAGGAGCTGCTTTCCCATGAATATGCCTTAGTAAGATGTCTGCGGGTAAAAAATAGATTGGGTTTCAGAAACAAAAAAAGCCACGATAGTGTGGCTTTTTCCTTGCTGCAGAAGCAATTAGGCTTCCATCGCCAGGCGCACCTTTTTCA
>JALUYN010000690.1 GCA_027012915.1 Cellvibrionaceae bacterium | reverse complement strand
TCCCTCGCTCTGCGATCTCAACCAAAGCGTTTGAAACATCGTCGCAATGGACAAATGCTCGCTCTGACAAGCCTCCACCGTGCAGTGGCAATTTTTTACCAGACAAACAGCACAGCATCGTCTTGGGTATGATTCTGTACAACTGCTGACCTTCACCGTATATATTGGCAGCCCGTGTGATAATGCTAGGCAGATCATAAGTTTTCTCCCAGAGCGCCACATTCATATCGCCAGCGGCTCGGGAGGAAGCGTAGGGAGTACTCGGATCAAAATGGTTATTTTCCTTTATCCAACCATCGGTAGAGCCATAGACTTCGGGCGTAGAAAAATGTACGTAGCGCTCGAGATAGTCCTGATTGCGCAGCAGTTCGAGCAATGCAACCAGACTGACTACATTGGTTCTCATCCAGTCAGTTGGAGTATCCCAGCTTTGCCCCACCATGCTCTGTGACGCAAAATTAAAAACGAAAGCCGGCTTGTACTTACTCAACAGCTCTTGAAGACTGTCAAGGTCTTGATTCAGATCTATCTTATAGAACGATAGATTCGAGTGCTCACCCCATTTATAGGGGAGAAAAACGTCGGGTTTCTCCAGAGAGCGACTGGTTGCCACTACTCGGTAGCCGCAAGACAACGCATGAGCGCAAAAAGTCGCACCTGAAGGTGAGTTACTTCCCAGTACCAAAACTGTTTTCAATGTTAACCCCTCAAACGCTGGTTATACCGCCGCTGACGATATTTTGTTGAATATTCTGGTTGATGAATCGGTTTCTTCGAAAGTGAAACGAACTTCTATACCCAGGTTTTCAGCAAAATCTCGCTCTGCGATGAAATTCCTGTTCACCATTTCCGGGTTGTTCTGATATTCACTTCCCTTGATATAAACCGAAGGTCTTAGCTTCTCTAAGAGAGGAAGGGACGTCTCATGCTCGTTTACAACAGCTCCCTGTACGACCCGTAATGCCGACAGAATACCCGCTCGCTCATCAGCCGGAAATACCGGCCGGTTCGGCCCTTTGTTGACGAATCGATCTGCGGTGACACTGACAAACAGGGCATCACAGAGTTTTCGGGCGTGTTCTAAGTGACGAATATGGCCAGTGTGCAGAATGTCAAAACAACCATGGCACAGCCCAACGATCTGTCCCTGAGCGCGAAGACGCGCTATTTCAACCTGCAGGGTATCGACATCAAAAATTCTCATAGCCCCAACCCGGAAAATGCCGCGTGTTTTTGAGGTTTTTTCTGAGGATATAGGCTGCAGTCGTCCAGGCTATGTACTACCTCGGACGCTCCGGCCGCAACAAGGTCTGTCACATTCCCCTCTCTGGCAACGCCAATAACGCTGCCTATGCCGGCCTTTGTCGCCGAAGTAATGCCTGATATTGCGTCTTCAATAACTACACAGTTTTCAGGTTTCTCGTTAAGGGCTATAACGCAATGCAGGTAAAAGCCTTTATCCGGTTTGGAAGGTACACCACCCTGCTCCGCCACAACACCATCAATGATCACATCAAAAAAGCGCGCAATATCGTTATATTCGAGTAAACGTTTTGCGTTCTTGCTTGAGCTGCCAATCGCCAACTTTGCGCCATCAGCGTGCAGTTTCGCAATGAGTCTTAACGCGTCGTCAAAGTAGTTTACACCCTGATCTTGAATAACATCCCAAAAGAACTGGTTTTTGACGTTGGCAATACCATTTTTCGTCAGCAGACTGAGGCTATCAATAGCTCCGTCGTCCAAAACCAAATCCCGGGACATCAAAAAACTGCTGATACCTTGCGCCCTGGATTTGCCATCGATATACATGGCATAATCCTGATGACTGAACGGCGGCAGGCTATCGTCATACTCTGACAGCATGGCATCAAAGACTCTTTTCCAAGCTGTTCGATGTACTCTTGCGGTATTGGTGATAACACCATCCATATCAAAAATTACATTCATACCGACTCCGTTGCGAACAACTCTTTAAAATGCACTTGCCCCTCGAATTCTTCTTCGGCGAACAGTGAACGCCACCAGCTCTTGCTCTTCACTGTTTGATGCGTCGGATCCCAACGCATGATCAAATCTTGACTCTCCTTGGATTCAGCAACCTGAATTTCCAGAAATATTCTATTGCCCTTGCAGACACGGGACATTTCCCTGAGCGTCTTTCGCACTTGCTGTTCGCTCAGATGAGGAATCATTTCTTTGCTATAGACGAAATCAAAACTGTTATCAGCGACCGCCAGAGCTTCGCTACTGCCCACCTGAAGAAAGGGGCGTACAGCTTCTACAGAGTGGGATACTGCGTACTCGCTGATATCGATACCGCATACGTCCATACCCTGTTTGTAGAATTCCACGAGAACACAGCCTTTTGCGCACCCAAGTTCCAATACCGAATCGCCTGAATGCAGTCCATAATGAGCTATAATTTCCGCCACGCTATCACCGTAGCGACCGTCATAGTGATAACCGCCATAACCTATGCCTACCTCGGCATTATCGAAGTAATCATAACCGAATTGATCGAAATCACTGCCAGAGAGATCTACCGCGCCGGCCTTTTCAATCATGGCTTTCCTCGCCTGCCCAGATCGATTGGCAGAACAATCAAAGAAATTGAGTTCCTCAAAAGCACGCATATTAAACATGTCCTCGCCGATACATATTGAGCAGCTCCTGGGGTATTCCCCAATCAACAGCACCTGCGCGATCGTGCAGCTCTTCCACATCACGCCTATAGTTTTCTCTGACCTGCGCATTCATTCTGATATTGGATGGAGAAAAACCGTGTTGGTACTGCTCGCTCATCAGAGCATTAACAGCAATTTCAACCGCGTCTTCTCTTGTCATATCACGTATTACAGACCTTTCCGGCGCGAACAACTGCAATTGCTCATCAACCTCCTCGCCCATCATAATCGACGTAATCATCTCGGAGATAACTGGCGACAGGTGAAAACCATCACGCTTGGTTCCAGTTGCGATGGTCAGATTTCGTACGGAGGTTGAACCAAGCAAAGGATAGGTATCCTGCGTTGTAGGGCGCCACCCCACATTGGTGTTGATCAACTGAGCATTGTAAAAATGCCCGTTGATTTCGTTAATCGCACTCTTCATCAAATGCTCAATGCTAACCAAGCGACCATTGTGTACAGGAACGGGAGACAACATATTGCTGGCACCTATGAGGATATGCTCTCTCGACTCTCCTGGCCCTTTGAAATACGGGACAGTGTAGATGCCACAGGCACCACCTCGATTCGGCGTGCGGATACACTTCTCATGGGGATAATCTGGCGACAGGATTTCCAGGGACACACCTATTCCATAAAACAGCTTCTGTGTGTTCAATCCGAGTTCGCTATCACGCAGCGTTTTTTCTACACAGGCACCATTGGCCAGCAAGAATTGGTCTCCATCAACGCGACGATCATCGGTGAGACAAAGGTGATCAACAACGCCATTGACTTCGACAATCCTAGCCACCTCTGCGTCAATATAATCAACTTGGGGATGATTCGATAGAATCGCGTCGAGCTTCTCCAAAACCAATACAGGATTCAGCCAGCCTTCGTTATGAATGTAGATGGCCCGCGTCGCCCGATGCTCCTGGGCAGGATAATAGTTGGGAATGTCGGAAGGCGATACAAACTCAAACTGTTCGTTGAACTCTTTGAGGGCAAACACGATGGCATCGAAGTTCCTGTCATCAAGCTCATCAGCGGCGGTGTTGTTGATAATGTAAGTACCGCGATCAAAACAACCGCCTCGGAATACCTCACACTTGGCACAGCCCTGGGGCAGGTTGTCGCCCGCAGCGTCAATCAGCTCTCGCTCAAAATTCGGCCACTCGTGGGTTGCTCGGTGACTCAACTCAAAGTGGTAAAGACTGGCATCCGACTTAAGACTGGTTACATCAATCTCGCCAAACGAATTCAGCATTGCTGCAGCTGCACGTGTAGCGGAACCCGTGCGACCACTAGGACCAATAATCTTGATCGTATCTGATGCACTAATTCTTTGCGTCAAACGAAATGCGGCTGTTAAAGCCAGTATCCCGTTGCCGATTATTACGTAATTCATAATCTATACGACCAATCCCGTTACTTCGATCTCAGTTGATCTATCAGACAGCACTGCGAATCATCTCCCAAGCACCTGTTTTATTGGAATTCGATGCCGCTTGGAACAAAGCCATACCACTGGCGGCATGAATCCAGTCGGACACAAACGCAGAGTCTTGCGCGACATGGCCCTGCTGGTGAGCACTGATTGAGCTGTGCAAATCCTGATACAGATTCGCAAACGCTTCAACAAAGCCTGACGGGTGACCTGCTTTCATTCTGTTGTAACGCAGATCAGAGGCAACTTTTACAGGACCACCACGGTCAATTAGATTGATTGTGCCATCGGCTCGGCACACTTTGAGAGACTCCGGCTCGACCTGTATCCACTCTGCACTGGCTTTGTCACCATAGATTCGTATTCGCATGCCATTGCGATTTCCCAAAGCCGACTTGGTAAACCAGAAGCTGCCTTTCATACCATCAGCGTATCGCAACCACATAAATACGGTATCAATCAGGTCGTGATAGGGGGAATAACTCGAGTATTCTGCCATCACCTGCTCGGGCTCTTGCGACAAGAGAAACGATGACAAATGATGCAAGTGCATTCCCAGATCGTGGCTAACCATTGGAATGTATGAGTCTTGCAACCGCCATGATTGTGGCGGGGCCGCTTTACCCGCAATCATGGGGGGTCTAACAAAGCCTTCTTGCGGCATCTCAAAATGAAATTGTTTGATGCGCCCCAATTCCCCAGACTCAATCATGGATTTGAGCTCTCTGACCATTGGATAACCACTATAGTTATAGGTCACCGCCAGGTAGTGTTTATCTTTTTCGTAGGCCGACTTAATCAACTGCAGTTCTTCAACGGTGTTGACCAGAGATTTCTCACAGATTACCGGTACACCTTGGGCCAACAGTTCCTGCACCACTTCAGCGTGCATCGGCGTGGGGACCAATACGGCAACGGCGTCCAAATTGTGTTTTTCACACTTGATCATTTTTCGCCAACAATCGTATGCGCGAGACGGTTCTACCCCCCACTGCAACGCTGTATTCCGATTGACTTCCTGATCGCGACTGAAGGCTCCAGCACTCAGTACCCAACAGCCATCCATGGCCGAGGCACTGTAGTGCACTTGACCAACAGCGGAAGACA
>JALUYN010000689.1 GCA_027012915.1 Cellvibrionaceae bacterium | reverse complement strand
TAGGTACGCAACTCTTCCTCTTTGTGCACGATCTCCATGGCACGGCCACCAAGAACATAAGAAGGACGCACAACCAACGGGTAACCTACCTTACCTGCTTCGCTCACCGCTTCTTCAGTAGAGCGCACAATGGCATTGGAAGGCTGCTTCAGACCCAAGCGATTTAGCATTTGCTGGAAGCGCTCACGATCTTCTGCACGATCAATCGCCTCAGGGCTGGTACCAATAATCGGTACACCTTCCGCCTCCAGAGCACGAGCCAGCTTCAGCGGCGTCTGACCACCAAACTGAACAATCACACCCTTCGGCTTTTCCTTACGCACAATTTCGAGCACATCTTCCAGAGTCACCGGCTCAAAGAACAGACGATCAGAAGTGTCGTAATCTGTGGAAACAGTTTCCGGGTTACAGTTGACCATAATGGTCTCAAAGCCGTCATCACGACAAGCCAATGCTGCGTGTACACAGCAATAGTCAAACTCAATACCCTGACCAATACGGTTAGGCCCGCCACCGAGTACCATAATCTTGTCACGATCTGACGGATTGGCCTCACACTCTTCCTCATAGGTAGAGTACATATAAGCAGTAGACGTGGAGAACTCAGCCGCACAAGTATCGACACGCTTATAGACAGGGTGCACATTCAGCTTGGTGCGATGATCGCGCAACTGCTTCTCGCTAACACCCAGCAACTCACCCAGACGACGATCCGAGAAGCCCTTACGCTTCATGCGGAACATCAAGTCTGCATCGACGGAAGACATAGGCAGCTCAGACAACTGCTGCTCAGCCTTGATAATGTCCTCGATCTGCACCAGGAACCAAGGATCGATTGCGGAAACTTCAAACACTTCTTCGACGCTCATGCCAGCACGGAAGGCATCGCCCACGTACCAGATGCGCTCAGCGCCTGGCGTGGACAGGTCGCGACGAATACGCGCCATGGATTCTTCATCTTTAATATCAACGATGGGCTCAAAACCAGCAGAGCCAACTTCCAGGCCGCGCAGAGCTTTCTGCACTGACTCCTGGAAAGTACGACCAATGGCCATCACCTCACCAACAGACTTCATCTGGGTGGTCAGACGGGCATCGGCATCACCAAACTTCTCAAAGGTGAAGCGAGGAATTTTGGTAACCACGTAGTCGATACTCGGCTCAAAAGAAGCCGGGGTCGCACCACCGGTAATATCATTCTGCAGCTCATCCAGGGTGTAACCCACAGCCAGCTTGGCAGCGATCTTGGCAATCGGGAAACCGGTTGCCTTGGAGGCCAAAGCGGAGGAGCGAGATACACGAGGATTCATTTCGATAACTACGAGACGACCATTCTCAGGATTTACCGCAAACTGTACGTTTGAACCGCCGGTCTCAACACCAATTTCACGCAGCACCGCCAGAGATGCGTTACGCATGATCTGCAACTCTTTATCGGTCAGTGTTTGCGCAGGGGCCACAGTGATGGAGTCACCGGTATGCACACCCATTGGATCAAAGTTCTCTATCGAACAAACGATGATGCAGTTGTCGTTCTTATCGCGAACCACTTCCATCTCGTACTCTTTCCAACCCAGCAGCGACTCATCGATCAGCAACTCATTGGTAGGCGACAGATCCAGACCGCGAGTACAGATTTCCTCGAATTCTTCCCAGTTGTAGGCAATACCACCACCGGAACCGCCCATGGTAAATGACGGGCGAATAATTACCGGGAAGCCGAACTGCTTAGGCACTTTGCGAGCTTCATCCATGCTGTGTACGATTTCAGCGCGGGCACACTCAAGACCAATCTTCTTCATGGCCTTATCAAAAGCGTCGCGATCTTCCGCCTTATAGATTGCCTCTTGGTTGGCACCAATCAACTCAACACCGTACTGTTCCAGTACGCCATTGTCGTGAAGCGCCAGAGCACAGTTCAATGCAGTCTGGCCACCCATTGTTGGCAATACCGCATCAGGGCGCTCTTTTTCAATAATCTTGGCAACTGTCTGCCACTCGATCGGCTCGATATAGGTGGCGTCGGCCATGGCCGGATCGGTCATAATGGTTGCGGGATTGGAATTCACCAAAATTACCCGGAAACCCTCTTCGCGCAGAGCTTTACAAGCTTGAGCGCCGGAGTAGTCAAATTCACAGGCCTGACCAATTACGATTGGTCCGGCACCCAAGATCAGGATGCTTTGAATGTCTGTTCTCTTTGGCATTTTGAACTCTTTTAAGCGTTAAATTTTAAATCTGTCTCGTCTTTTATCTTAACTCTGTCGCTTTGAAGCCTTATCGCGCTTCCATCAACTCAACAAAGTGATCAAACAAAGGCGCAGCATCGTGGGGACCGGGACTTGCTTCCGGGTGCCCCTGGAAACTAAAGGCTGGTTTGTCAGTGCGATGAATTCCCTGCAGTGAGCCATCGAACAACGACTTATGAGTCGCCTTCAGGTTAGCAGGCAAACTGTCTTCATCTACTGCAAAACCGTGGTTCTGACTGGTGATCATCACCACATCTCGATCCAGATCTTTTACTGGGTGGTTGCCACCATGGTGACCAAACTTCATTTTTACGGTCTTGGCGCCAGACGCCAGTGCCAGCAGCTGATGCCCCAGGCAGATACCAAAGACCGGGATATCGGTCTCGAGAATCTCTTTGATGGCCGCAATCGCGTAATCGCAAGGCTCCGGATCGCCCGGACCGTTGGACAGGAATACACCATCAGGATTCATAGCCAAGACTTCAGACGCGGGCGTTTTGGCCGGCACAACGGTGAGATCACAGCCGCGATCTACCAACATGCGCAGAATATTGCGCTTGGCGCCAAAATCGTAGGCAACCACTTTGAACTTATCCGCCGCAGGCTTGCTGTGACCACTTCCCAGAGTCCAACTGCCCTCTTCCCACTTATAGGTATCGGCAGTAGTGACCTCTTTAGCCAGATCCATACCCTTCAAACCGGCAAAACCCTTGGCGGCTTCCAGAGCCTTAACTTCATCCACTTCACCGGCCATGATGCAACCATTCTGCGCACCCTTGTCACGCAGAATCCGGGTCAGACGGCGGGTATCAATATCGGCGATACCAAGGATATTGTGCTGCTTCAGATACTCATCCAGGGACTTTTCACAGCGGAAGTTACTGGCCAGCAGAGGCAAATCACGAATCACCAGGCCTTTCGCCCAGATATTAGAACACTCCTCATCTTCAGAGTTGGTACCAACGCTGCCGATATGAGGATAGGTCAGGGTTACAATCTGCTCGGCATAGGAAGGATCGGTCAGAATTTCCTGATAACCGGTGATGGAGGTATTAAAGACCACCTCACCCGTTGAAATACCTTCAGCACCAATAGCGGTTCCACGAAATACACTGCCATCTTCGAGAACCAGAATCGCGGGTTGGTGAGCACCTGTAGTCAAGTCAGCCTCCTAAATAAACAAGCCCGGGCACGTTTCGCCACGGGATTTGCGTCGGCCACAGCCGCCGCATTGGTATTTTCACTAGACCGAGGGGCACTACCGCGCATTACTGCACGTTTCAAAAAAGCATTTTCGTGTAATTAAAGGTGGAAGTGCCCGGCCTTTAGCTGCAAAAAAGCGAGATGCAACGCTAGGCTCCATCTCGCTTTTTATTATGCGCTAGTCAGTTTAGTCCAACTTCAGTGACCAAGCTCGATCTGAGGGCGGATTCTACGTTATTTCGGACCCAACTGTCCAATTGTTAATCGCCTCAAAATGGTGCTTTTGCGGACTTCAATGTAACTGAAATCGGGGTCAGTTCAGCCCCAGAACATCCTGCATGTCAAACAAGCCATTATCCTTCGCCGCCAACCAGGCTGCAGCCCGAACCGCACCACGAGCAAAAGACATACGACTGGAGGCCTTATGGGAGATCTCTACACGCTCACCATCAGCCATAAACATCACCGTATGATCACCAACCACATCACCACCACGCACGGTCGCAAAACCAATAGTCTCGCGCTCGCGCGCACCGGTTTGACCCTCGCGGCCGTAGATCGCCACTTCACGCAGATTGCGATTTACACCTTCAGCCACAGCCTCACCCATGGCCAACGCGGTGCCCGACGGCGCATCAACCTTATGACGATGGTGCGCCTCGTAGATCTCGATATCGTAGTCATCACCAAGAATCTCGGCAGCCTGCTTCAGCAGCTTCAGAGTGACATTAACACCAGTACTAAAATTGGCCGCTTTACACAACGCGCTAGCGGATTGATTGGCCAACAGCTCCTGCTCCTGCTCCGGTGTAAAACCGGTGGTACCAATGACGATGTTTTTGCCCGCTTCAGCACATGCCTTGGCATTCGCCAGTGTTGCCACCGGAGCGGTAAAATCAATCAACACATCAAACTGATCAATGACATCAGCTATATTCGCGGCAATAGCCACGCCATTTTTACCCAATCCAGCCAGCTCGCCAGAATCAGCGCCAATCAAAGAACTCTCAGGACGCTCCAAAGCCCCCGTCAACTCGACACCCTCAGCATTGGCAACAGCCTCAATCAGAGTCTTCCCCATACGCCCGGCTGCGCCGGTCACTGCAATTCTTACCATAATCTATTTCCCACCGTAGGCTGGCCAGAGCGTAGCGACCGCCAACACAACCAACTGGCGGCCCACACTGACTTGCCGGCTATCGCCTCGCTCTAGCCGACCTACAATCACTAAAGTTTCATATCACCGAAGAAGTTTTTCATACCTTCAAACCAGCTACTCTGCTTTGGCGAATTCTTGTCTCCGCTCATACTCTGCTTAAGCTCTTTAAGCAGATCTTTCTGCTTATTGCTCAAATTCACCGGTGTCTCAACGATGACACGACACATCAGATCACCAGCACCGCCTCCACGTACAGGGGTTACACCCTTACCGCGTAAACGGAACAGCTTGCCAGTTTGTGTTTCGGCAGGAACCTTAAGCTTGACGCGACCATCCAAGGTTGGCACATCCAGCTCTCCGCCCAGCGCCGCATCGACAAAGCTGATGGGCACCTCACAGTAGAGGTTTTTTCCATCACGCTGGAAGATAGAGTGCTCTTTAACCGAGACCTGTACATAGAGATCACCGGACGGACCACCATCTGCACCGGCCTCACCCTCACCCGCCAGACGAATGCGATCACCAGTATCAACACCAGCAGGTACTTTCACCGACAGAGTCTTGGTCTCTTCGATAAGCCCCTGGCCATGACAATCCACGCAGGGATCTGAAATTATGGTGCCCTTG
>JALUYN010000688.1 GCA_027012915.1 Cellvibrionaceae bacterium | reverse complement strand
GTCCGGCTTGCCTATTCTGTCCATTAATGCCGACCGTTCAGCCATGTATCGCTATGGCTTGAATGTCGCCGATGTGCAGGACGTAGTCGCCGCCGCCACGGGTGGTGAAGAGGCCGGCCTGATCTTTGAGGGCGACCAGCGGTTTTCGATAGTGGTGCGAGTGGCCGAGGGCATAAGGGGCGACTTGCGCGCGTTGGAACGTTTGCCGATACCGCTGCCAGAGGGCGGCTACGTACCGCTGCGGGAAGTGGCCAGTCTCACGCTGGCCCCTGGACCTAATCAGATCTCTCGCGAAAACGGCAAGCGGCGACTGGTTGTCAGCGCGAACGTTCGCGGTCGTGATTTGGGTGGTTTTGTGGCTGAAGTTCAGGGCAAAGTTGCGCAGCAGGTGAAATTGCCGCCCGGCTATTGGCTGGAGTATGGAGGCACCTTTGAGCAACTGCAATCGGCCTCGCAGCGGTTAAGCCTGCTTGTCCCCGTCACTTTGGTGATGATTTTTGCACTGTTGATGATGACCTTTGGTTCGGCAAAAGATGCGGCATTGGTCTTCAGTGGCGTACCGCTGGCGCTGACCGGTGGCGTTATCGCCTTGTGGTTAAGAGATATTCCCCTCTCGATCACAGCCGGCGTTGGGTTTATTACCTTATGCGGGGTTTCTGTACTGACGGGGGTCATGATGGTGTCGGCCTTTCGAGATGAGCTCAATCGGGGTGAATCCGTCGAGCAGGCGATTCAGGGCGGCGCCATGTTGAGATTGCGGCCGATTTTGATGGTCGCTCTGGTGGCTGCATTAGGCTTCTTGCCGATGGCACTCAACACCAGCACTGGAGCAGAAGTCCAAAGACCACTGGCCACGGTAGTCATCGGCGGCATTATCTCATCCACGTTACTCACTCTATTGGTACTTCCCGGCCTTTATCGACTGGCTTGGCGAAAGCCAAAAGAGATTGATGACAACGGCGTTCCGATCGCTCAGTGACACCCTCAGGATCGCGGCACCCAACCGATTGTCGCGATCCATCCAACAGCAATGACGACACTTTTTTGGAGTATTCACATGAAACAAATTACCGCTTTTATACATCACGTTCGGTCCGCTGATGTCATCGACGCACTGCGTGACGCGGGTTACAAAAACCTATCGCTACTCGACATCAAGGGTACTTTGAAGCCCCTCGGGGAGCGGGAATTGGCCTATTCTGCCGAAGCTGGCGTGGTTATCTCAGAAGTACAATTATCTCTGGTCTGTGATGACAATCAGGTGGATGAGGTGACGGCTATCATACGCAAAACCGGGAAAATCGGACCCAACATATCCGGTTGGGTATACGTCACCCCTGTCGAGCAAGCGCTACCGATTGGAGGAAAAGAAAATTAACTTCATGGCGAACTCTAACCCGACAAACACCTTTTGTGGTTGGCTGTGTCTTTCCGGTTTGATATTACTGATGGACCAGGCGAGTAAGTATGCCGTTGAGCGTACGATAGAGTACGGTGAGCGCGTGGAGATTAACTCAATTCTTAATATCGTACACATGATGAATCCTGGGGCTGCATTCAGCTTGCTAGCTGATGCTGGTGGCTGGCAACGCTATTTCTTTATTGCATTAGCCTCTGGCGTATCGGTTTGGTTGGTTTGGACAATGCGGCGGCGTCCAACCCGGCTTGAAGCGGCGAGCTATTCGATGCTGCTTGGTGGTGCATTGGGCAACCTGGTTGATCGTGTATGGCGTGGATCGGTAGTGGACTTTCTTGATTTTCACTGGAGCTATTCTCATTGGCCAGCATTCAATCTGGCTGATACAGCGATATTCATAGGGGTATGTATTTTTATTGTGAGTACCATAGGTAGTAGGAATCATCAAGTTCATGATGAAGGCGATAACAGCGACCATGAAAACAACAAAGGAATGAGGTAAGTGGAGAACACGCTCCCGCTGTGGCATGTGGAGCGTGTTCTCGGATTTATCAATTACTAAATAACCTCATGTCTTGTCCCGTCGAAAAGGCTGCATCAACTGTTGCCAATAGTCAGCTGGATAATTCGGCGTTGAAGCGATACCAAGATCTTTAGTACCGATCGTTCGTTCAGAGTCAAAATAAGCCGTTCCCAACAAGCGATCCGTCAAGGTGGTAAAAAGCCCGAAGTTCACATCGCCTTCTTCTGCCGTATTTAAGTGGTGGAAACGATGCACCGCGTTGATTGCGAGAACCCTCCTCAGCGGTCCCGTAAAATACGCCACGTTCGAGTGCTGCAATAGTAACTGAAGCACTACTGCAACCACCAACAACATCAGGACATTTTGTGGCACTCCTACAAAGAGCAATGGTGTCGTTCCTGCGACGGTTTCTATCAATTGATGCAATGGATGTTTCATAAGACCATTAAAACCGTATAGCCGTTTTACGCTGTGATGAACGGCATGAAGGCGCCACAGTGAAGAGAGGCGATGACTGGCAAAATGCGCCAGGGTGATGCCAACATCAGAAATGAGGATCGCCAAAAGTAACTGGAAAGCCAGCGGCCACCCGGAAGGCCATATCGGTGCCAAGACCAGCAAGCCACCAAATAACGGGAGTACAGCAACGCCAATAACATTAAGTGACTCGTTCATAAAGGCGTGAAGCAGATCGCGTCGCTGATCTTGTTGCGGTTCATTAAACGCACGATCATAGGGTGTCAGTTTTTCGGTGGCGAAGGAAATTCCTATAAATACCAAGATCAAAAATACCAGCCAACCTTGGTTGTAACCCTCGGCAACAAGATAGATAGCGACGCCATTTCCGACGAGCAAAAACAACGGCAAATACAGGAGCCTAACCAACCACGTTATGCTACGAATCATTTTAACACTCCTCGCTGATTGAGAGTGTTCAGCATCTCATGTTTACACGTAGCCACATTGAACGAAAGTGCTGTTTATTCTGACAAAAGCCGTTGAATAACTGCCGGGGAAACACCAAAAGCCTCGGTAACAGACCGGCAGAAATGGGCCTGATCGGAAAATCCCGATGCAATTGCCGCATCAGTGAGTGACATTTGGCGTGATAACTCAAACCCCGTTAATAGTTTTAACCACTTTTTATAGCTGCGTAAAGGTAAGCCGGTGCTTTCGGAAAACCAGTGGGAAAAACGACTTGGGGAAAGACGAACTTTCTTTGCCAACTCGGCTCTAGAGATTGATCGCCCATCCATGGCTTCGGCATGTAATGCTTTTAAAATGTGGCTCAGACCATAAGTGGGCACGACGCCAACGAGAGCGGACGTGGACCGTCGAGCTTTTCAACCAAATACCGATTCTGGCGACACGATACCTTCGGCGCTCAGGAGTCGGCGGCGGTTTTCGGCAAAGTGATCTTCGATGATGGTGACAGCGGCCACGGCGCAGAGCCGGACGGCAATGACTACCTGTTGGGGTTGGCCTATGGCTTTGAGGGGCGAAAATGGTATCGCTGGGCGTCCGTCCGCCATCGGATCAATGCGGAAACCACAACCGGCCTAACGCGACCGGGCGTCTGGTTAGTGGATCTGGTGGGCGGCGTTCGTTTTTCACCCACGGAATATCATGAACCCGACTGGGTATGGATGCTGGAATTAAATGGTGAGTTGATTGAAAACGTCACACAAAGTGTGGGAAGTGCGGAAAAGCAACTGGGTGGCAATCAGTGGTTTCTGTCACCCGGTTTGATGTGGACCCATCGGAATTTTGCCTTAAAGGCAGGCGTACAACTGCTCGTGATCGATGATCTGTCGGCCGGTCAGGAGCAAGACGATTACCGTGCCAAAATTGAGCTGGAATGGCACCTGTAAAAAGACAACAGTTTTAGGAGTTTAACCATGAGACAGTGCATATTTATGGCAGCATTAATGATGCTTTCATTCATGGCGCAAGCGGCTGACCGACACTATGAGCTGCATGTTGATGGCATGGCCTGTCCGTATTGCGCTTATGGGATCGAAAAGAAAATCAAAGCGCTCGATGGCGTAGATACGTCCAGTGTGGAAATCAAATTGAACGATGGGCTAGTGATCTTTGAGGCTGACACGCCGGAACCCATGGATCAAGCATCTCTTAAAACCTTGATCAACGATTCCGGTTTTACCTTACGCCAATTTCAGGTGCAACCCATAAATCCCAAACAAGAGTGATTACAGTGATTCTATTTCGATGAACACAGAGCAAATGAAAACGGACACCTCTTTATTCAGCGGCCTGGGACTTGCCATTATCGGTACCACCTGTTGCGCACTGCCGATTGTATTGGTCGCGCTTGGGCTCGGAAGCGCTGTGGCTTCGATGGTTGCCGTAATGCCGTGGTTAACGACATTGTCGCAGTATAAAGTCATCACTTTTTCATTAACTGCTGTTGTATTGATTTATAGCTACTGGCGATTGCATCGGATCAAGGTCTGCTCTCTGGCGGACAAAAGCCGCTTGCGATGGCAAAAGGCAATATTGTGGGCGAGCACCGTGATACTTCTGCTTTCCCTTTTTGCGGCATACGCCTTGTTGCCGGTCACTGTGTGGTGGGAAAGTCTGTCATGAGCGTAGAAACGGAAAGCCAATCGGTCTTAGTGGAAGTATTGTCGGCTTCCGGATGCGGTCGTTGTCAAAAGATCAAAGCGCTGGCAAAAGCGGTGATCGCCGAATTGAGCGACGACCGGGTGCGCTATCAAGAGATCAATGTCGTCGATGACATCGATTATGCAGTCAGTCTCGGAGTAATGAGTACACCCGCTATCGCATTAGACGGTGTACTGGTGTTTGCGGCACCACCTTCAAAGGCAAAGCTGCGTCAGGCTATTCTTGATCGATTGGGAGGGCATCCAACCGATCAAGGTAAAGCGCACTGATGGATACCACAGCCTGGATGCAAATGGGCGGAGTTGCCGGTTTAGGCGCGGCCTTATTGGCTGGTTTTCTGTTCAGCTTTACGCCGGTGGCTTTCGCCTCCATTCCTGTTGTACTGGCCTACGTCACTCGCGCACGCGCTTTCCGCGAGGCAGTCAGTTATGGCCTGGCCTTTGCTGCCGGGCTCATACTCACCCATGTGGCGTTAGGTATCGGTGCAGCGCTGGGTGGTGCCTGGGCGCAATCGCTCCTCAGTCGGCAATGGGGTGTTGTTCTCGGGCCGGTTTTGATCTTGCTGGGTTTGCTCTGGACGGGCTGGTTGAAAATTCCGTTACCCTGGTTGCCATTGCGGGGAAAACGCGCGGCGACGCTCTGGGGAGCCTTCTTATTGGGTATGCCGTTTACGGTCGGGATCTGTCC
>JALUYN010000687.1 GCA_027012915.1 Cellvibrionaceae bacterium | reverse complement strand
ATCTGCCCTTAATAGCGGCGATCGTCATGGTACTCGTACTTTTATAAAGATCTTAAAAGCAAGGCTGTTTCAGTTTAATAACAGGCTTGTTTATAAAATCCTTCAGTTTTAGCCCCCCTTTGTCAAAAAGGCCCGCACAAGCAACTTGTGCGGGCTATCCTTATTCGGACAAAGGAGAGAAGAACAACTCGCTCTTATTGAGGCAGTTGCAGATTCTTCAGTTCAGTAGCAGCAGCGCGAACTTCAGCACGCTCAGCTTTAGGCAGAGGAATCATACCTTTTTCAGTCAGGTAACCTTCGCCACCGAAAGCTTTCTCGCTGGTGAACTCAGCCAGGTACTCTTTCATGCCAGGGATAGTACCTACGTGTGCTTTTTTCACGTAGAAGTACAGTGGGCGAGAAACAGGGTAGCTGCCGTCAGCAATGGATTCGAAAGTAGGCTCTTGACCGTCTACTTTAGAACCTTGGATTTGATCAGCGTTCTGATCCAGGAAGCTGAAACCGAATACGCCCAGGGCGTTAGGGTTAGCGTTCAGCTTTTGAACGATCAGGTTGTCGTTCTCGCCAGCTTCGATGTAAGGACCGTCTTCACGAACAGTGTGGCAGATGCCCTTGTACTTTTTCTTCAGAGCTTTGGCAGCTTTTTTGTTGCCCAGCTTCTTCTCGGCTTTGGATTCTTTCTTCAGGTTTTTGATCCAACCGAACTTCTTACAACCACCTTCCATAGCCAGCTCGGCGAAAGCGTCACGGGTACCAGAGGTTGGTGGTGGGCCCAGAACCTCAATTTTGGTTGCTGGCAGAGCAGGGTTAACGTCGCTCCACAGCTTGTGAGGGTTGTCGATCAGAGTCTCGGAACCGTCTGGGTTAGGGATGCGCTTGGCCAGAGCCAGGAACAGATCCTTGCGAGTCAGCTCCATTTGAGCAGACTTCTTGGAGTTACCGATAACGATGCCGTCGTAACCGATCAGAACTTCGGTAATGTCTTTAACGCCGTTGCTTTCGCACAGCTTAACTTCAGAAGCTTTGATACGACGAGAAGCGTTGGTGATGTCAGGGTGAGTTACGCCAACACCTTGACAGAACAGCTTCAAACCACCGCCAGAACCGGTAGATTCGATTTTAGGAGTTTTGAAGTTGGTGCTCTTACCAAAACGCTCAGCCACAACGGTAGCGAATGGGTAAACAGTAGAAGAACCAACGATGCTGATGTAGTCACGGGCAGCAGACGCTACCTGGGTGTTCAGTAGTGCAGTGGCCGCCAGAGTAGCAGTCATTAATGTTTTTTTCACAGTATCCTCCAAAAGATATAGGGACCAAATTAACGATCGCCAGCCATGCTAGGTTTCATAGGTGACAACTGTATTACTGCAATATGACAGTAATGTTACATAACATTAATAAAGTGGAGGTTCTGAGTGTATTTTGCCTTTTGTGGTGATTAAACACTCGTTTAGCTCCCGCGGGGGCGAAGCTGAAGGTATACTAGCGCTCCAATTAGGTGTGAAAAGACACTACAAAATAATAACAATGGAGACTTCCTGAAATGTCCGGGCCGATCAAGCCTGCCATACGTTATCTGGAACTGTGTTCGGAGCTGACCGGCCGCTTTGTGTCCTGGTTGGCACTGATGATGGTAATAGTAACGGTGGCGGTGGTAATACTGCGCTATGGATTCTCCGTAGGCTCCGTGGGAATGCAGGAATCGATTACCTATCTGCACGCGGCCGTGTTCCTGATTGGCGCGGCCTACACGCTAAAACGCGACGCCCACGTTCGCGTCGACATTTTCTACCGCAACTTCAGTGCCCGCGGCAAAGCCTGGGTCAACGCTTTGGGAAGTTTGGTATTCCTGCTGCCGCTGTGTGGTTTTATTCTGTTTATCAGCTGGGATTTCGTAGCAGCGTCCTGGCGCATCCGCGAAGCTTCAGGCAATGCGGATGGACTTCCGCTGGTGTTTTTGCTGAAAACCATGATTCCCGTAATGGCTATTACACTGGCAGCACAGGGGCTGGCAGAAGCACTAAAGAGCCTGGCAACACTGATGGTGGGTGAAGAAGATGATTGAAGCCCTGCCATTATTGATGTTCCTACTGGTCTGCCTGTGCCTGATGATGGGTTACCCTGTGGCCTTTACCCTTGCCGGTACCGCACTGTTGTGTGCAGGTCTTGGCATTATCAGCGGCCATTTTGATGCCAGCTTATTGCTGGCATTCCCCGACCGCATGTTTGGCACCATCAACAATTACACTCTGGTGGCAGTGCCGCTGTTTGTGTTGATGGGGGTTATGCTGGAACGCACCAACCTCGCCGAGCAGCTGTTGGATGATATGGCCAAGGCCTGTGGTCGCCTGCCCGGGGGCATGGCCATATCGGTTGTGGTGGTGGGCATGCTTTTGGCAGCTTGTACTGGCATCGTTGGCGCCACCGTCGTGACCATGGGTTTGATGTCACTGCCCACCATGCTCAAGCGGGGCTACAGCCCGGAGCTCGCTACGGGCACTATTTGCGCCACCGGTACCCTCGGTCAGATTATTCCGCCCTCTATTGCATTGGTACTGCTGGGGGATATCCTCTCCAATGCGTATCAACAGGCACAGCTGCAGATGGGAGTGTTCAGCCCGGAGCCAGTCTCGGTCGGTGACCTGTTTATGGGGGCACTGATTCCAGGCCTATTGCTGGTGGGTCTGTATATTGTGTATTTACTATTCAAAGCTGTGAGATCATCGGAAACAGCGCCAACAACCCCGACGGAAGAAGGTGTCGACACCGGACATTTGCTCGCCAGTCTTGCTCCACCTATTCTGCTGATCGTACTGGTTCTGGGTTCGATTATCTCCGGCGCAGCAACGCCCACCGAAGCCGCTGGCGTTGGCGCCCTGGGCGCAACATTGTTGGCGCTATTCAAAGGGCAATTGTCCTGGAACAAGATGCGCGACGTGGTGCGCTCCACTACAGAAACCACCGCCATGGTGTTTACCATTCTCATCGGTGCCTCTTTGTTTTCCTTGGTGTTTCGCGGCTTTGGCGGCGAGGAAATGATTACAGAGTTCTTCAATCAGCTACCAGGCGGAGTATTTTCCGCGACACTGCTGGTCATGGTAGTGATTTTCCTGCTGGGGTTTATTCTCGACTTTATTGAGATCACCTTTGTGGTGGTACCGATTGTCGGCCCGGTATTGCTGGCCATGGGGCTGGATCCAGTATGGCTGGGCATTATGATTGCCCTCAATCTGCAAACGTCATTCTTAACACCGCCATTCGGTTTTGCTCTGTTTTACCTGCGCGGTGTAGCACCAGATACAGTGCCAACAGCCGCTATCTACCGAGGGGTGGCACCATTTATTGCTATACAGGTGGCACTGATGGTGGTGTTGGCAATTTGGCCATCGCTGGCAACCTGGCTGCCAGACCTGATGCACTAATTCTGAACATTTAAACCATTATGAGAGATGAAACGTGAATACAACAATTGACGATATGGACAGTGATCCAACTCCGGAAGGACAATTGACCCTGCAAGAACTGGCAATGCCAGGCGACACCAATGCCAATGGCGATATTTACGGCGGCTGGTTGATGTCCAAGATGGACCTGGCGGGTTCCACTACCGCAACACAACTGGCTGGCGGTAGAGTGACAACCGTAGCAGCGGGCAGTATGGCATTTCTGCGCCCGGTACCTGTAGGTTCTCTGGTGAGTTGCTATACCAGCGTTACCGAAGTGGGACGTTCATCCATTCGAGTGCTGGTGGATGTGTGGTTGTCCCGCCCGGGGACCGGTGAAAATTACAAAGTCACCGAAGGCGCCTTCGTTTATGTGGCGATTGACGATAACGGCCGGACTCGCCAGATATCCGGGTAATTCTTCCTGAAGGTCAGTACCGTCATCCCACAACTTGCCGGAGCGGCGAAGCAAGCCGGGGTGACGGAGTCTTTGTTAATCCCGCACTTCGAAATAAGCTTCTTCTGAGATGGCGTGGTAATTTCTGACGCCTTGCTTAAACGCCTCATAGGCCTCATAGACGCGTTTGAAATCGGCATCTTTAGCCGCTTCTTCTCTGTACACTTCGTGGGCAATCAGCTCGAGTTTCTCCAACACGTCTTCGGGTAGTGGCTTTACCTGGACGCCATGCTTTTCGATCAACTCTTTGAGAGCGGAGTTATTGCGACCGGTGTATTCATCCAACATATCTTGATTGGCCATCCGCGCGGCAGTATCGACCATCGCCTGTACATCCACTGGCAGCGCCTCGTACGCCTGCTTATTGATTATCAACTCCAGGGTAGGACCTGGTTCGTGCCAACCGGGATAATAGTAATACTTGGCCACCTGATAAAAGCCGAATGCCAGATCATTGTATGGCCCCACCCACTCGGTGGCATCGATAACACCAGTCTGTAGCGCTGTGTAGAGCTCACCGCCAGGGATATTCACAGACGAGCCACCCGCACGATTAAATACCTGTCCGGCTACACCCGGAATTCGCATTTTTAGCCCTTTGAGATCTTCGATACTGTTGATCTCTTTGTTAAACCAACCTGCCATTTGCACGCCCGTATTGCCACCAGCGAATGGAATAATATCGAAAGGCGCGTAGAGCTCACGCCACAATTCAAGACCCCCACCGTAGTGCAGCCAGCCATTCATTTCCTGCGCATTCAAACCAAAAGGCACCGAAGTAAAAAATGGCGATGCCGGTATTTTGCCCTTCCAGTAATAGGCCGCACCGTGTCCAGCTTCGACACTGCCTTGAGATACAGCATCAAACACACCCAAAGCTGGAACCAGCTCACCGGCACCATAGACTTTCACCTTGAAGCGACCATTGCTCATGCGGTCCATACGCTCGGCAAAGTTGACAGCGGCAGAGCCAAGCCCGGGAAAGTTCTTTGGCCAAGTGGTCACCAATTTCCATTCGTAGGTAGGCTGATTTTCCTGGGCACTGATCGACTCACCGGACACAGTACTTTGTTGAGTTGCTTTCACAGCGACCATTTGCCAAAACAGCAGCACACACAAGGTCACCAATCCTAGAATAACAACGGGTTGCCAATTGGTCTTTTGGGGAGAGTCAGTCATAAGCGTCTTTTTATTATTGTTTGAGTCGTTGAATCTACAGAGCTTCGAGTTTAGCAAATTTGAGGACCAACCATTTGCTGCCTTCGCTATCAAAGTTCACCTGTACCCGTGCACTGCTGCCGTCACCTTCGAAACAGGTGATCTTACCTTCACCGAACATCGGGTGATTGACCCTTTGTCCCAGATAAAAGCCAGTGTTGTCACCGCTGTCGCTGA
>JALUYN010000686.1 GCA_027012915.1 Cellvibrionaceae bacterium | reverse complement strand
GCAACCACTCGTCTACCGAAGGCGGCAGCAGGTAATCGGTCTGGCGATCCACAGGGATGAAGCGGCTCATGGCGATCTTCTCAGCTCGGCGATGACGGTGGTCAGTATCTCACGGTGCAACGGAAAGACCGACAGGCTGCTAGATATGCGTGAGGTGGACCCAATAGCTATTCACAGAGATGCCCAACAAACGAGTATACTGGCCTGTGTTTGTCCAGGCTGCTCGGATAAATCACCATCAGCTCCTTGCTAAGGCCAGGCTCACTCACGGGAATAGCCACCAGACTTCCATTTTGGACCTCCTCCCGTACAGAACTTTCAAGCACCAACGATGCGCCAAGTCCGACCTTAACCGCTTGCTTGACGGCTTCGGTGCTACCCAGCTGCATAGATACCGTCGGAAATGGCCCATGCTCACCGAAGTAGGTCGCCAAAAGCCGGCCAGTGCCGGTGCCGGGTTCGCCGCCGATCAGAGCCATGTTAGACAGCGTATCGCGGTCGATATCGGTTCGACGGGCTAACGGGTGACCAGGCGGAACGATTAGAACAACGGGCTCGTTACGCCACGCCTGAGCATGGAATCCGGGTAGATCATGCCACCACTCCATAATCGCCACGTCCAGCTCACCGTCCGATAAATGCCGTGCAATAGTCGGATTGGAATCTATTACCACATCCACCTCGGGCCCTACGCCCAGCTCCTTGTAACGACGGATGTAGGGCTGGAGCATATAAATCCCAATATTGGAGCTCGCCCCAACGCGAAGTCGAGCCTCCATAATGGAAGATCTCGCCTGCTCCTCCAGCCGGAGCAGACTTCGGGCAAAAGGCAACAAGGTTAAGGCAGCCCGGGTTGGCTCACAGCCAGAGCGCCCCCTGTGGACCAATAAAACGCCAAGTTGGTTTTCGAGTTTTTGAAGGTGCTGGGACAGTGTGGGTTGTGCGATGTCCAACTGGCGGGCTGCGGCCTGAAACCCGTTGTGGTCCAGCACCGCCACGAAACTCTTCAGCCAGACAAGATTCAGCATGGGCCGCTCTCGCGGCCACTGGGATCATTGATCGCATCACCCGGCCGCTCACCCCGAAGCACTTGCAGAATGTTCCGAGCAGCGCGTTGCTCGATAGCCAGACGCACCTGGCTGACTGCCGATCCGATGTGAGCAGTAAACAGCGTGTTGGGGTGGGCCCTGAGCCCCTGGGCGATCTCCCTCGGACGATCTTCTCTCGCCCAATCTTCCATCTCAAACACATCAGCGGCGTACCCCCCCAACTGACCGGATTGAAGCGCTTGCAGAACACTACCCTCATCCACCACAGATCCACGGCAGGGATTGATAAGGAATGCGCCCGGTTTCATTCCTGTTAGCGTTTCGCGATTAATGGTGTGGAGGGTTTGCTCATTGAGCGCCAGTGCCAGGATCACAATATCTGACTGGGCCAGCAGCATCTTGAGGGGAGTATGGGACAAACCCAGTGCCTGCTCATGCTGCACGGGTAAACGTTCCGGCTGGGAATAGATTAAATCCGCTCCCCATCCGTTCAGGCGCTGCGCCACCGCTTGGCCGATGGCCCCCATACCCACAATACCAATCCGTGAGCCTTCGATCCCCTGCCCATAGAAGCGTGGTGTCCAGCCAGTAAATTCACCGGATCGAACGAAGTGGTCCGCCGCCTTGACTTGTCGGGTGAGACTGATCGTCAGCCCGACCGTTAGCTCTGCAGTAGGCACGGTTAGCAAATCCGGTACAAATGTCAGCCAAACCCCATGACGCGTGCAGGCATCCACATCAAAGTTGTCATAGCCTTTCAGGGCTGCACCAATCACCTTCAAGCGCGGACACCCCTGTAGGAACTCCACTCCAACTCGGTCTGGCATGAACGCCATCATCGCATCAGCGTCTGCAACGCGCGCAGCCACTTCCTCCTGGGGCAACGTGGCGCCGGATTGGTTGGTGACCAGCTCGCAATCTTGGGCAAGTTCATCCAGAACACTGTCATGGATCTTATGGGTTATCACAACCTTGGGTTTCATCGACGTTCCTTATTTGAATTTCTTACGAAGGCGGCCACTGAGACTGTCCACGACGGTGACCATCAACAAGATGACAATGAGAATGGCGCTGACTTCCTGATACTGCATGATTCTCAGCGAGCCCATCAATTCGAAGCCAATACCACCGGCACCCACCATGCCCATTACGGTCGAGGCACGGAAATTGTATTCCCAGCGATAAATGGACACGTCCGCGAATTGAGGAAGTGCTTGTGGCAGCACGGCGTGATAGAGCACCTGCAAGCGAGTAGCGCCGGCAGCATCGGCCGCTTCCACTGGCGCCTCATCTACATGCTCAATCGCTTCGGCAAAAAACTTTCCAACCATGCCAATGGAGTGAAGACCGAGCGCCAGTACGCCAGGCAACGCCCCAAAACCAACAGCAGCCACGAAGATGATGCCCATGATCAGTTCCGGGACTGAACGCAAACCGTTTAAAAGGGTTCGAGTTACTTGGAACACCACCGGATGTGGAGAGGTGTTGCGCGCAGCCAGGAATGCCAGTGGCACAGACAAGGTTACTGCAATGGCAGTACCGGCAATGCTCATCGCAAGCGTGTCGATTAACGGCGACACCCAGCTGGCCACATTGGTGAAGTCAGGTGGAAGAGATTCGCCAATGAGTGTGCCTATGGCTGGCACGCCATTGGCAAGTGTATTGAAATTGAGCAGCCCTACGTACCAACTTGCGACAAAAATGATGAGCAGCACTAACAGCGACTGTCCGAGTTTTTTCCGCCAGCCTTTCGCGTGCTCATCCAGCACGGAGGCCGACGGGGCCGGCGACAGAGTCGCCGGTTCCGTCGTTGTATAGTTCATGGGGCACTCCTCACATTTTTGCGAAATCAAGATTGAGCAGGCCACCCATAGCGCGGATGACATCGTAATCTTCGTCGGTAATTGCCGCGAATCCCTCAGCCTTCAGGTTGTCGAGAATCTCCGGGTCATCGATCTGCAGAAAGGCTTTCTGAATGTTGCTCTTCAGCTCAGGGGCCAGGTTCGAACGCATGGCCCAGGGGTATTGAGGAAAGTCACCGCTGTAGCCCAGCACTTTGACCTTGCTCCGATCAATCAAACCGCGGTCCATCACATGCTCGAAGATAACTTCGGACAACCCTCCGGCGTCGGCATTGCCATTGGCGACGTTAACCGCAACAGCGTCATGGCTACCGACGAAATGAGCCTCATAGTCCTTTCCGGCTTCGAGCCCTGCCTTCTCAAGGAGTACGGCCTTGGGGATCAGGTGGCTGGAAGTGGATGCGCGGTCACCGTAGGCCATTTTCTTGCCTTTGATATCCGCGAAGGAGCCAACGCCAGAGTCCGCATTGGCAATAATGATGGAGCGATAAGTCGGCTTCCCGTCTACCACCATGGCGGCAAAGGGTTCAATGTCACTCTTACTCTTGGCCATCACATAGGACAACGGACCAAAGTAAGCCAGGTCAATTCGGCCAAAACGCATGGCTTCGATCATGGAGGAGTAATCGGTGGTAACAATCAGTTCTACTTCCTTACCAAGAGTGGTTTCCAGGTAATCCTTCAAAGGTTGGTTTCGCTTGATCAGTTCTGACGCGTTCTCATCCGGCAGCAAGGCAACTTTCAAAAGATCAGGGTCTGTATCTGCGGCATGGGCTGACCAATGGATGCCGAGCATCATTATCAGAGCCAGCAAAGAGTGAATCATTGTCTTCATTGTGCTATCTCCAGTACGTCTGTCGTTATCGGGGTGGTCTTAGGTTTATGGATGGCTGGTTTGCCTTCCGCAGCTACCACGCTGGGTGAACGGTGGTAAATCTCGTCCAGGTGTTTCGATTTCAGGTTTTCAGGAGCATCGTCAAAAACGATATGAGCGTTCGAAAGGCCGATGATCCGGTCTGCAAAACGCTGGGCGTATTCCAATTGGTGCAAGGAAATAACCGCGGTGATTCCATCTTCCTGACAAATATCGCGCAGTAGGCCGAGTACCTTTTCAGAAGTGGCCGGATCCAGGCTGGCAACGGGCTCATCGGCAAGAATCATGGATGGTTGCTGCACCAATGCTCTGGCGATTCCAACCCGCTGCTGCTGGCCGCCGGACAACTGATCTACTCGGGAAAGCGCTTTGTCAGCCAGACCTACGCGGTCGAGGCATTGCAGAGCCAACTCCAGGTCCTGCCGGGGCAGGGGAAGCAGGCTTCGCCAAGTACCGTGATACGCAAGTCTGCCTGTCAGCACATTCTGTAACGCGGTGTATCGTTCGATCAGCTGGTGATGCTGGAACACCATGGCGGTGCGGCTGCGGTGCTGTCGCAGGATTCTACGGTTGGTCAGTTCACCAAACTCGCCAGACACAACCTTCCCGGTTGTGGGCTTAACCAGGTGATTCAGTGAACGAAGCAGAGTGGATTTACCCGCGCCTGAAAGTCCCAGTAGCACGGTGAATTCGCCCTTGTGAAAGTGAACGTTGGTGGGTTTGAGCGCGAGGACGTTTCCCGGGTAGGTTACGCCCATACTCTCGACTCGAAGCATCACATTGGTTGATTGAGTTGGCGCCACAGGATCACCTTTTGCAATAAATAAGCTCGCCGTATTGCGAGTTACAATTGAACGGTAAAGCTGAGAGATGACACTGTCGTGTCACTGACGTGACAGGTTGATGAAGTGCTTTTGGTTCGCAAGGATTTTCCGAAGGGCTCTGTGAAATACATGGAGCTCAGCCAAAGTGGAACGAGCCACCCAGGAGCTTAAGCAACAAAAATTGCGTTCCACCGTCAGTCGGCGAATCTCACGGTACAGTTCGTCCGTGCTGAGTTCATCGAATTGCTTACCGACTATACTCTTGCCTTCGAGGAGGTCGGACGCGCTCTCCAATAGGTCGCGCTTCCAGGTGCTGACTATGGTGGGGTGGATCTGGAAACGGGCAGCAATTCAAGGTGTGGCCTTAAGGGTGGGCAAGGACAGCCTTGCACTTACTAATTCGAAATAAAGTAAGCGAACATTACCCGGAGATATAAGCCAAATCCGGATGGCCAAAAAACGATTTCAATAGTCGTGGCAATTTTTGCAAACGTCGAAGCTGCCGGTAAACAGTGCTCCGAAGTTGTTCTTTGCTGTTAATGATCTTTTTACCGACGTGATGGTATCCTGAATCCGTGAAGCCGGCGCCGACACTTTCCCTATCACCGCCAGCGAGCACTTTTTGATCATTCGCCCCGTGCAAGTTGGCTTTCGCAAGCCCGTTATTGCCAAAACCCACCGTGCTGATCGGTG
>JALUYN010000685.1 GCA_027012915.1 Cellvibrionaceae bacterium | reverse complement strand
CCAATGCTCTCGCACAGTTTGGAAGTGTTCCATAGTCGGCTGCTGGGTCAAGGTGTCGACAGCCTGTTTCAGTGCCCGGGTCTGGCGCAGTACTTCCGAGAAGTCGTGGTTCTGGTTTTGCCACACTTGTTCGGTAATGGCGACTGCTTCCGGGCTGTTCAGGGATGCAGTCACCGGTGCAGGGGCGGGTTCAGCAGGCGGTTCCTGGCGATCGCAACCGCTGAGGAGCAGTCCGCAGGATAGAAGTGCAATACCTGCGGTATTCCTGAAAGTGCGAAATTGTCTGAGCCCTGGTTGTCCCTGCATGGTGCAATCCTTTGATCAGTCTCTCAGCGAGATAATATCCCAGCCTTGCTGTTGAGCCAGTTCCGTCAGCGCCTCGTCTGCGTCGACAGCAACGGGGTGATCAACAACTTTGAGTAGTGGGGCGTCGTTGATGGAGTCGCTGTAAAAATAGCTGTTCTCCAGGTTACCGTTAAATCCGTGTTCCGCGGCGGTTTCGAGCCATGCGTGCAGACGTGTAATTTTGCCTTCCTGATAGCAGGGTACGCCCTGCATTCTGCCGCTGTAGCGACCGTCGACAATTTCTGCTTCCGTGGCCAGCAGATGGTCGACGCCCAGACTATCGGCGATGGGCTGGGTGATAAAGCGGTTGGTGGACGTGATGATCAAAAGGTAATCGCCCTGATTGCGGTGTTTCTGCAACAGCTCGCTGGCCTTGGTCAGCTTCAAAGGTTCGATACGCTCTTTCATAAAGCGTTGGTGTAGCTCTGCCAGCTCCTCTTGTGAGTAGTGGGTCAGGGGCGCCAGTGAAAATTCCAGGTAGGCCTTAATATCCAGTTCGCCGCGCTCGTAGTCCTCGTAGAACTGGTCGTTGGCGCGCTTGTAAGCGTCAACGTCCACCAGTTGGTGTTCCACCAAAAACTCACCCCAGCCGTGGTCGCTGTCGCCGGCAATCAGAGTGTTGTCCAAGTCAAAAATGGCTAGATTCACGAGGCTTTCCTAATATTGAGTGCAGGGCGCTAGGATACCGGCCCGGGTGCTGCACAACAACTGTGCCAGCTCCATGCCGATTGTGGAACACCCCGCAATTGTGGAACAATAGTCGGCCCTAGAATGCGATAGCCAATGGAGATTACGGTGATAGACGCGGATGGCTTTAGACCCAATGTGGGCATCATACTGGCAAATGCCCAGGGTCAGCTGCTGTGGGCGCGTCGCGTTGGTGGCCAGGACGCCTGGCAGTTTCCTCAGGGAGGCATCAACAAGGGTGAAAGCCCGGACCAGGCGCTTTATCGTGAGCTCAACGAAGAAATTGGGCTGAACCCCGAAGACGTCAAAATCGTTGCGCGCACCCGCGGTTGGCTGCGCTATCGTCTGCCAAAGAAATATCTGCGTCACGGTTCCAAGCCTCTGTGTATTGGACAGAAGCAAAAGTGGTTCTTGTTGCAGCTGCTATCTGACGATACTGCCATTCAGCTCGAAAATGACGGCGTTGCGGAATTTGATCACTGGCGCTGGGTCAGTTATTGGTACCCTCTCAATCAAGTGGTGTCCTTTAAGCGGGATGTTTATCGCCGGGCGATGAAAGAATTGTCGCCGGCACACAGTCTGCTCGAGCAAGAGTGGTCAGGAGTAGTGGATGCTTAACGACCTGCGCAGCATTGTTCAGGAAGTTAATGCGGCACGAGATCTTCAGGCCGCGCTCGATATCATTGTTTCCCGCGTTAAGCACGTTATGCGGGTACAGGTTTGTTCTACCTATCTGCGCGATGGCGCTGGCAGCTATGTGTTGATGGCCACTGATGGCCTGCACAGTGAGTCGGTTGGCATGGTTAGCCTCAAGGCCGATGAAGGACTGGTGGGTTATGTGGTAACTCGCGAAGAGCCAATCAATCTGGAGCAGGCCACAGCTCACCCCAAATACCAGTATTTTGCTGAAACCGGTGAAGAGCGTTTCAGCTCTTTCCTCGGTGTGCCCATTGTTCACCACCGACAGGTGCTGGGGGTGCTGGTTGTACAGCAGGTGGAGCAGCGTCGTTTTGATGAAGGCGATGAGGCTTTTCTGGTCACCATTTCCGCCCAGTTGTCCGGGGTTATCGCCCATGCTGAGGCCACCGGTGCGCTGCGGGCTATCGGGTCGACCCCTCAGGAAGCCAAATTTACCGGTGTGGCAGGTTCTCCCGGGGTCGCCATTGGTGAGGCCGTGGTGGTGTCGCCTGCAGCGGATCTCAAGGGTGTGCCCTTCCAGAACTGCGACGATGTGGATGCTGAGTTGGCGTTCTTCCAGAAGTGCCTGGAAGCGGTACGCAAAGATATCAAGAAAATGGGTAAGCGCCTGGAAGATCGCCTGAGCCGCCAGGAGCAGGCTTTGTTTGATGCTTACCTGGCAATGCTCGATGACGCTTCATTGGGTGGAGAAGTATCGGAGCGGATTCGCGATGGTATTTCTGCAGCCTATGCCTGGAGTGAAGTAATTCTGGAGCATGAGCGCAATTTCTCGCGCATGGAAGACAGTTATCTGCGCGAGCGCGCTGCGGATATTCGCGATCTGGGGCGGCGCGTGCTGTCCTATTTGCAGGAGTCGAAACAGAAGTCCCGCAAGTTTCCCAAAAACGCCATTTTGGTGGGTGAAGAACTGACCGCCTCCATGCTTGGAGAAATCCCCAAGACCAAGTTGGCCGGCCTGGTGTCGGTCATGGGTTCCAGTAATTCACATATTGCGATCCTGGCTCGCGCCATGGGTATTCCCACGGTGATGGGGGCGGTGGATTTGCCGTTTACCCAGATGGACGGTCGCGAGGTTATTGTCGATGGCTATCGCGGCAAGGTGTATAGCGATCCCGGTCCGAACTTACGCCATCACTTTGAAGAAATCTGCAAAGAGGAGCTGGAGTTAGTTAAGGGGCTCGAAGCGCTCAAAGAGCTGCCCTGCGAGACTCGGGACAACCATCGTATTTCTCTTTGGGTGAATACCGGTTTGATGTCCGATGTGGTGCGTTCGCTGGATCGTGGCGCTGAAGGTGTCGGGCTCTATCGCACTGAAATTCCGTTTCTGCTGCGTGATCGTTTTCCCTCAGAGGAAGAGCAGCGCAAAATCTATCGCGAACAGTTGGAAGCCTTCTCTTCCAGCGTAGTGACCATGCGTACATTGGACGTTGGCGGCGATAAAGCCCTGCCCTATTTCCCGATTGAGGAGCAGAATCCGTTTTTGGGCTGGCGTGGTATTCGTGTCACTCTGGATCATCCGGAGATTTTTTTGGTGCAGGTCAGGGCTATGCTAAAGGCTAGCGAAGGCTTGGATAACCTGCGCATTATGCTGCCAATGGTCAGTAGTGTCTCGGAGCTTGAAGCGGCAAAAAAACTGATTCACCGAGCGTATCAGGAGCTGCTGGAAGAGGGTTTTGGTATTACCATGCCGCCGGTTGGGGTAATGATCGAAGTTCCCGCGGCGGTGTATCTGGCGCGCGAACTGGCCCGGCGTTCGGACTTTCTGTCGGTGGGTAGTAACGACCTGACTCAGTATCTTCTGGCGGTGGATCGTAACAACCCACAGGTGGCCGACGTGTATCAACCCTTCCATCCGGCAGTTCTGCGGGCGCTGCAGGAAGTGGTTACCGCGGGTAAACAAGCAGGCGTTAGCGTTGGTATCTGTGGTGAGCTGGCCGGCGACCCCGGTGCTGCGGTTCTATTGATGGCCATGGGCTACGATGTGTTGTCGATGAACGCAACCAACCTGCTGAAAGTGAAATCCGTGATTCGCGATATGACTATGGATGTCGCTCGTCAGTTACTCGACGAAGTCATGACCAAGCCCGATGCTCAGACGGTCAATCAATTTCTGGAAGAGGCGATGAGCGAGGGTGGTTTTACACGGCTGCTGGCGCCCAAGTCGGCCACCGGTTACTACACCGATTTCTTGAATTGATTCTCTCGGTTATTTCTTTTTGCGATCGTACAGTGGTGGCTCGCCTGGTGGTCGTGTCTTAAAGCGGCGGTGATGCCACAGGTAATCATCCGGGTGTTCACGCACAAAATCTTCCACAATTTTATTGGTAAGCGTGCAATCGGCTACCACGTCGTCGCTGGGGAAATCTTCCAGTGGTGGGTGAAACTCCACAGTATAGCCCTCGCGTTTGCGGCGGTAGGCGGAGACAAACAGTGTCTTGGCATTGGTCTGTTCGGCAAAGGACTGAATTGAGGGAATGGTAGCGGCTGGAATACCGAAAAACGGGATAAACAGGCTGCGCTTCTTGCCCATGTCCTGATCCGCAGCAATAAGTCCAAGCTCACCGTTATTCATATGTTGCAGAAATTCGCCCACTCGCTTTCGAGGAATCAGGCGCAGGGTATAGTGACGTCGCCCATGGGTGGCCATAAATTCCCACAGCGGGTTGTCGTGGACCCGGAATAGAACGTTAAACCAGGTGCGCAGCCCTACCTGAGAGAAACAAAATTCGAGGGAGGTAACGTGGGGCGCGAACAACATAATATTCTGCCCCTGCTGTTGCAGTTTCTCGATGTGCTCGAAGCCCTTGATCTCGATCAGGCGACTGTTGCGTCGCGTGGGCCACCACACAAGCCCGGATTCGAACAGCGCCATGCCGGCGCCCTTGAAGGACTCGCGTACAATCTGGTCGCGTTCCGCCTGAGACTTTTCCGGAAAGCAAAGCTCCACATTGCGCTGTGCAAAGTAGCGGCGCTTTTTACCCAGTTTCATCGCCAGTAAACCCAGGCCTTCGCCAACACGGCAGAAGATGGGGTAGGGCAGGCGACTCACCGACCACAGTAGCCCAAACCACAGCCACAGTGGCCAGAATTTTGGGGCTAGGAAGCGGGACTCGAAACGGGTGGTTTGCTGGTGGTCCAGTGGGGTGATGTTCTTATTGTTCATACCGGTCTGTCTCAACAATGGCCGGTACCCATGATCAATAAAATTGCTTTGGAGTAGCGCCGTTTGTCTTGCGTGAAGGGTCGCGCATTATGCCGAGTTCACCGGAGCCTCACAAGTTGCGGTCGGGTTCCGCCGCGCTTGGCTGGTTCTATGGTCGTGATCAGAGGTTGCCTAAGGCTTGATCACTTTGACCGAGTGATTGTCGATACGACCACTGGAATTATAGTTGTGCTCATGGAATTCGACGCTGCCGTCGCGATGAAACAGCAGTACGCTCGAGGTGCGGGTGCCGTAGTGTTCGCCCTTGATAAAGCGTGGAGACAGAGTGCGCTCCCACTCCAGCCCTACACCGGTATCGGGCAGTTGGTGGTCCGGAGCCTGTTGTGCGTCACCCAACAGGGTCAGCAGTGAGGTCGCCAGGGTATCTGTGTTGCTGCCAAGGTCGGTTTGAATT
>JALUYN010000684.1 GCA_027012915.1 Cellvibrionaceae bacterium | reverse complement strand
GGATCGAGAACAAGGCATTCCGCACCTCAAAGGCATACCATGCAAAATCTACCCCTTGGCACAGGAGACTAACCAGTGATGCGTTTTCTCGAGGCTAAGAAAGCAAAGTTTAATATGGCCATGGGGCGTTTCGTTCTGATTAAGCATCGCAACATCGTTAAGAGAGCTATGGCTGCTTTGATTATCTGGCTATCTCAGAAGCGGCAAGGGAAATCAGCACTGGATTTTCTCCACAACGAATCGACTCACGATGATCATTTTTAGCAACCACTGGTTTCTGGAACGTGACGCTGCTAACTTAGTGACCACATTCAGATAACAATAATCAAGGTGCGTTCAATGAGTTATGAAAGTGATCCGGAAAAGCTGGCGCGAGGCTTGGCCGTCGTAGAAAAAATGGGACTGATTCGAAATGGCAGTCCTGCCATTAGTGATGACTTTCGCGATCACACTCTGCAATGCGTGTTCGGCACTATATGGACTCGCGATGGTCTGGCGTTGGAAGAGCGCAGTTTGATTACTTTGACTACCCTGATTGCTCTTAATCGAGAGAATGAGCTGAGATTGCATTTTCGCGGTGCGCGAAACCTTGGTGTCACTAAAGAGAAAATTGAAGAAGTGATTTTGCACGTTGCTCACTACGCCGGCTGGCCAAATGCTATTAGTGCCAGTGAGGTACTCAAAGAAGTGTGGGATCAAATGGACACAGAGGTTCCCTAGGAAGAATAATGCCCGACCGAGATCGGGCATGAGAAGAGTCAGATTTAGAAGGGCAATGGGTAGCGTTTAAAGGCTTCCCGAATGTCTTTGACCACGTCTTCGGCCAATGGCTTGTGAAAGGCTTTGACGTTCTCTTCCAGCTGTTCCATGGAGGTGGCGCCGATAATGGTAGAGGTGACGCCGTCCACCTGATCTACCCAGGCCAGAGCCATTTGCGCCATGGATAAACCGTGTTTTTCAGCAATGGCAGCGTAGGCTTTGGTGGCTTCGTTAAACTGAGGTGTATCGCGGAAAAAGCCTTGGCGCGCGCCAAGTGTCCAACGGCTGCCCTCGGGGCGAGCGCCATCAATGTACTTACCGCTCAGTGCTCCGGTAGCCAATGGTGACCAGGGTAGGTAAGCGACGTCCTGGTGAACACAGTTTTCAATCAAGTACGGCCAGTCTTTGGCGTGCAGCAGACTGAATTCGTTTTGAATGGACGTTACGCGGGTTAGATTGTGTTTCTCACTCAAGCGCACGTATTCGTTGATGCCCCAGGGGGTGTCATCCGATAAGCCAAAATGCTTGATCTTGCCTGCCTTCACGCTTTCATCCAGCGCTTGCAGAATCTCCAGCATTTGGTTGGACTGAGCTTCGCGGTCGACATCGGTAAAACTTACCTTGCCGGGGAAATGCTTGCCGAAATGTGGCGAGGTGCGATTGGGCCAGTGCAATTGATAGAGATCGATATAGTCGGTTTTCAGGCGTGCCAGTGAATTGTCGATGGCTTCGATTATGGCTTCGCCGGTGATATCTCCACCTTCGCGAATCCAGGGCAGACCGTTACCCGCAATCTTGGTCGCCAGCACAAATTCACTGCGACGAGCCGGGTTAGCAGCCAGCCAGCGACCGATAATTTTCTCGGTTTTGCCGTAGGTATCCGGTGTAGGCGGCACCGCGTACATCTCCGCAGTATCGATAAAGTTGACACCGTTGGCCAGGGCGTACTCGATTTGCTCGCTGGCGTCTTTCTGGTTGTTTTGCACGCCCCAGGTCATGGTGCCCAGACATGCGCGGGATACTGAAAGGCCACTGTGGCCGAGCTTGGAATACTTCATGCTTTCCCCGTTTGTTGTTATGAGACTGTGGCGAACATATTAAGACAATTGCTGCATTTATGTAGGCCAAATTCAAACGAAGTTGTTATTAATTGTTAACTTAGCCCTGAAGCTATGACGCTGATGCCTGCCAGGGTTAACAGCGCAAAGGCAGTTCGACGCAGTGCTGTTTCAGTGATGGGCGGCGGCAAGCGTTTGCTCAGCATCGTGCACAGATAA
Organism: Cellvibrionaceae bacterium; assembly: GCA_027012915.1. The sequence goes on along the minus strand of JALUYN010000684.1, from coordinate 3,319 downwards.
ATCCAGGGGAGCCCCAATGCTGTTAAAAGAAAAAAATCGGTGGGAATACCACTGCTGAATTCGACTATCAACAAGCGCACAATGGCGGCAATCCAGAAAAATGCCAGCAGCGAATTGACGATGTATTTCAATGGCAGTGGTTGGCGGTAGAGAACAAATGCCAGAGCTGGTCCAAAGGTGGCGAATAGGCCGCCCATGATGCCAGAGAGCGCACCGCCGGCGACGAGAACGCCGGGCGGTGAGGATTGTTTTCCGGCGCAGGGCTGATAAGCCATCATTACACCGCAAATGAGAATACAGACGCCAAGCAACAATTGCAGCGCGTTTTGATATTCGCTGCTCATAAAATCAAGCAACCAAACTCCAGCAACCACCCCGGGCAAGCAGCCAAGCATAGACCAACTCAGCAGTGAGCGATGTATATGTTGCTGGTTGCCGTAGAGTGCAGTGGTTGAGTTGCCAAGGCTCAAACCGCTGACGAACAGTGCCAATAGTGGAATCGGCATCAGGTTCAAGGCACCGCTAAGGCCGATAACGATCAGGCCAAAGGCAAATCCTGTGTGGGTTTGGATATAGCTTCCCAGAGCCAGTATCGCCATAAAAGCGAGCAGTGCGCCGGGGGTTAGCTCAAGGGGGAGCGTCAAAAATCGATCACCCGAGAAAGATCAGCGTCGAAACACGACGGTGCGTTGGCCATTGCGAAGGACGCGCCTTTCGGCGTGCCAGCGCACCGCACGATAGATCACCACGCTTTCGATATCGTGACCAATTTCCACCAGCTCTTCCGGCGAGTTGATATGGGATACCCGCTCTACTTCCTGTTCGATAATTGGGCCTTCGTCCAGGTCAGAGGTGACGAAGTGTGCGGTGGCACCGATCAGCTTAACGCCGCGATCGTAGGCCTGGTGATAGGGTTTGGCGCCTTTGAAACCGGGTAAAAACGAATGGTGAATATTGATGGCTCGACCGGCCAGTTTTTCACACAGATCGTTGGACAAAATTTGCATATAGCGCGCCAGGACCAGGAAATCTGCACCGGTGCTGTTAATCACTTCCATGATCTGAGCTTCTTGCTGCGGCTTGGTTTCCTTGGTGATGGGCAGATAGTAGTAGGGTACGTTGTACCAGTCGACGAGGCTGCGCATGGTTTCGTGATTGGATATCACCGCCACAATCTCTACCGGCAGCGTGCCTTCTTTCCATTTGTGCAGCAGAGTATTTAAACAATGCCCCCATTGGGATACGGCAATTACTACTTTGGGCTTTTCGTTGAGGTCACACAATTGCCAATCCATCTGATCCTTCTCTGCGATGGCGGCAAAGTCCACTCGAAGTTGTTCCAGTGTGCAGGCGTCCTCATTGGCGGCTGAAAACTCGGTGCGCATAAAAAAACGCTTTTCCTGGCGGTCTTCGAATTGCGAAGATTCTTCAATGTTGTAGCAGTGGTGTGCCAGTAGAGTCGTGACATCGGCGACGATGCCGTGGCGGTCTGGGCAGCTGAAGGTCAGCACATAGCGTTGGGTGTTCATGGAAGTGGGGTGGATCCTGTAAACTCGGTATTATGACTGGTGGTCCACTCTAACAGAATGGGCCGTCTCTCGCACATTAGAAGGATGTCGCATTAGTGAATTATCTTGCACATATATTTCTGTCCGGTGACCATCTCGACCGCCAGTTGGGCGGTTTTCTGGGGGACTTTGTTAAAGGTCCGCTGGACGGCGAATCACTGCAGGCGTGGCGGGAGTGTTGGCCGGATGAATTGTTTCAAGGGATTCGCCTGCATCGTCGCCTGGATGCCTTTGTTGATGCCTGGTCGCCCTATCAGGAATGTGTTGAGCTACTGGGGGCGGATTATCGTCGTTGGGGCGGTGTGGCTATGGATGTCTTCTTCGATCATCTGCTGGCCCGCCATTGGGGGCGCTATAGTGACGTGTATTTGCCGGATTACAGTGCGGCCTTCTACCAGTGGTGTGAGCAACGGCAAGAGCTTATGCCTGAACGAGCACGGCAGTTTATTGCTCGAGCGCGGGTGAATGATTTGTGGGTGGGTTACGGGGACGTGAATATTTTCCTGCCGGTACTTGAGCGTATTGATCAGCGGGTGCGGTTTGAAACCAATCTGGTTGAAACTGGAGAACAGGTACTTTCACACTATTGCGAATTGGAAACGCGTTTTCTGGCATTGTTACCGGAACTTCTAAGAAAGTCTGAAGCCTGGTGCTGAGTGGCGAGTTCTATGGCCTCGCCATCAAGGTTTGGTAGAGCCTTCGAGAAAAGTCAGAATCTGTTCCGCCTGCTCGCGAGTGTCACCACAAAAATCCCGATCAGGCAGAAATCCTCGGCAAAAGTCTGGATAGTTATCTGCCCCCCAAATACGACAGGCATAGGTATCAGGTTCTAGATTGACGCAGGGTACGCCCGCGGCTTTGCCCTGAGGCATTCCGGGAATAGATTGGGTGATAGACGGTGCAATACAGCACATGCCGCAGTTGGCTCTGCATTCCATAGGGTTTGATCTGGCGAGAGAAAGATCAGTGTATGAGGGTCGCTGTTCGGACTCAAGCACTTACAAGCAGGATCAGTTATTACTATACTTGAGCACAAATTATTCGATCTGAGCGAACTGACTTATGAAAACGTTGCTGGTATCTCTGGATTTGAAACATGATCATCAACCTCTGCTGGATCAGGCCATTACTCTGGCCAAGGCCTATTCCGCAGAAGTACTGTTGGTGACTGTAGCTGATGAAGACGAAGCGGTAAGGTCACGTATGGAGCTATTGTTGGCGGAGCTCACCGACGAAGGTGTGATTACCAACATGGAATTATTGCAGGGCAAGCCCGGCGAACAGGTGGTTGCCAAGGGCAATGAGATTGACGCCGATATGATTATTATTGGCCATCACGGCAACAGCTCAGTATTTGATACTCTGGCGGGTAGTGCCGGTCAGGATATTATGCAGCATGCCGGCAGACCTGTTTTATTGGTGCCAGTCCCCAAAGACAGTGACAGCTAACCGACCCCGGTTATTGAATTGCACTTAATATCACTTGGCTGACGACAATATAGCGCGTCAGCTTACCTGCTGTGACCAACAGCAAAAACCACAACAATGGTACTCTTAGCACACCGGCCAGGACGGTGAGCGGGTCGCCAATAACAGGCACCCAGGCAAAGCACAGAGACAGCAGGCCGTATTTTTGAAAACGGCGTTCGGCGCTTTCAAATTCCTCCTCCGAGAGTTTTAGCCATTTCTGAATCGCTCCCATACTGGCCCAGTAGCCCAGCGCATAGTTGGTGAGTGAACCCAACACATTG
>JALUYN010000683.1 GCA_027012915.1 Cellvibrionaceae bacterium | reverse complement strand
AGTAATACGCCATGGCCACAACATTAGCAGTGATCCCAATAAGAAGCCCGTCAGCAGAGCCATAGTGGCATCGTGAAAGCGACTCAGCAGCCACCCCAGAACATGAGAAAAGGCCAATAGCCCCAGCCCGCAGCCCAGTGCAAACACACTTAATAGAGAAACATTAAGTTCACTTATTGCCTGAATAATGGTTGGGTACAACCCCATGACCAGCAATAGAAAACCACCGGAACCCCCCGGCAAGATCATTGCACAAATAGCCACAGCTCCCGCCGCCATCAATACCCACCAATCATCGGGCAGCTCTGCCGGTTTTATTTGCGAGATCAGCAGAGCCGCCAATAATCCCCCGGCAAACAGCAAACCTCTGGTCAGATTCCAGACAGGGATCTGGCGAAACAGGTGAATGGACGCCGCTAGCACCAGGCCAAAGAAGAACGACCATACCTGAATGGGCCAAGCCTCAAGGCAATAGGTAACCACTTTTGCCAGAGAGAAAATGCTGAACGCAACGCCCGCAAACAAGGTCAGCAGAAAGGGACCATTAATATGAGCCCAGGCGGCCGCTATGCCCTCGTTCCACAAGACCGCAATCGCTCGATGATCGCAACGGCGCAGTGATTCGACCAACTCTTCGTATATTCCGGTGATAAAAGCGATGGTTCCACCGGACACACCCGGCACGACATCAGCCGCCCCCATAGCCATACCGCGAAAAAAAAGAAGGCCGTAGTGCCTTCTTTTTGACTGGGTTACATCATTCACTAACGCATCGTCCCTGATAACATCGGTACAAACTTGGCGCCTTCGAGAACCTGAGAAACGAAGTTATCGCTATCGCCGTCTCTAATCACCATTCTTAGCTCCTGGCGCTCGCCGCCTACGGGAATGACCAGCACTCCATTGGGTGCCAGTTGGTTAAGTAACTCCTGGGGAACCTCGCGAGGGGCCGCACAACTGATGATGCCATCGTAAGGACCGCGATCGGGCCAACCAAAATTACCGTCGGCATATTTCAGATCAACATTGCGCAGACCCAACTGACGCAAACGCGTGCGCGCCTTATCCTGCAGCGGTTTTATCCGCTCTACGCTGCACACCTGCTTAACCAGCTGCGCCAGGATGGTGGTTTGGTAGCCCGAGCCAGTTCCAATTTCCAGAACTTTGTCGAGCTTACCCGCAGCGCCCAGCAGCACTTCAGTCATACGCGCCACAATATAGGGCTGCGACAACGTCTGGCCGTGGCCAATGGGCAAGGCCGTGTCTTCATAGGCCCGGTGGGACAAGGCTTCATCAAGAAAAATATGACGCGGCGTGTCACCGATCACATCCAATACCTGCAAATTGGTGATTCCCTGATCACTCAATCGCTGCACCAGCCGTTGCCTCGTTCTCTGCGAGGTCATGCCAATGCCCTGTAGCTGAAGATTACTCACCTTTACCCTCAAAATACCTTCAAAAACACAGATACCCCCGCGCTATGCGTGGGAAATCAAAGCTTGCGACTATACCACACCCTGCGGCTGTGACACGTTTTGCAACTTGCAAAGCTCGCGCAATACCGCAGTTGCATAGCTACCCGGCGGCAGCTCAAACTCAACCACCAGAGCATCGTCCCGCAACTTCCAGGCCATGTGCCGCGGTTTAAGGCAGAGCTGACGACGCTCCTGACTTAAACCCACATGCTCCATGCCATCGCACCAACCACCAAGATCAGCCAGTGCACTCTGCTCAACAGCCAGGCTTTCGTCGGCCGCCGGCGAGCGCCCTCGCCCCCACATAGGTCCTGTAGGCAGATCGTCTATCAATACATCGCCAGCTATTGGAGTAAACCAATTGCCCTGATTGACACGCTCACTGAGCACGGAATTGAATACGTAGGAACGTGCAGCAGACAGCACCATGCCACGGCGCTGGCGATTGCCGATTTTACGGCCATCAACCAGAATTTCTTGGGCCAACGTCAGATTATTGCCTTCAATACCAAAGCGCTGCTCACCAAAATAATTGGGCACCCCATCTTCTGCCACACGAGATAGCCGCTGCGTCAGAGCTTCGATATCACCCTGCAATTGTCTCAGGGTAATGCGAAAACGATTACTTTGATGACTGCCCGGGCGCAATTTGCGCGCGTGACGTGATACCGCAAGAACCTCAGTGCCCTCTTGATTCAGTTGCGACCAGTCCGGCTCTTCACCCTTGGGCAAATATATGGAAAACCATTGACGCGTCACCGCATGGCGATCTTTCAAGCCGCAGTAGCCTACGTCCGATGGTTTAACCCCGGCCAGCCGGGCAATCTGTTTTGCCAACCACGCGGTATTGTCACCGCGCTTCTGTACATGCAGCAGAACATGCTCTCCAGAGCCGTCGGGCTCGAAGCCCAGGTTTTCATCGACGTAAAAATCTTCCGGGCAACTTCTAAACAGTCCTTCCGCGTCGGGCGCTCCGTAGGCATAAGCCCAATCCAGGGGAAAATCACTCATTCTTTACTTCTTTTGATTATCGACATGCATTCCATTAACGGCGACGCTTACCGGGTTTCGATGCCGCGCGACCTCGGCGAGAATCCGTAGAACGCTGTTTGCGCTGACCATTGGATTCTTTAAACGAGCGCCCTTGAGAGCCCACCGCCTTATTGAAATTCTTAGACTTATTGCGCGCTCTGTCATCGGCGGGTACCAGACAACGATCACCATCGCCGATCAAATCCTTGCGCTTCATATCGATCAACGACTGACGCAAATAAGCCCAGTTTTTGGGGTCGTGGTAGCGCAGGAAAGCTTTCTGTAAACGTCGCTGCTCCAAATTTTTCGGTGTGTAGAGTCGCCGCGACTTGTAGCTGAGCTTCTTCAACGGGTCCCGCTCGGAATAGTACATCGCTGTAGCCAATGACATGGGCGAGGGATAAAACGTCTGAACCTGATCGACACGGAATTTATTCTTCTTCAACCAAAGGGATAGATTCAGCATATCTTCATCTTCGCAGCCAGGGTGGCCAGCAATAAAGTAGGGAATCAAGTACTGCTCCTTGCCAGCCTCTTTAGAGAACTTGTCGAACATGCGCTTGAAGCTGTAATAGGTATCCATCCCGGGCTTCATCATCTTATCCAGGGGGCCTTTCTCACTGTGTTCCGGCGCGATTTTCAGATAACCGCCCACATGATGCGTCACCAATTCCTTGACGTATTCCGGATCTTCGACGGCCAAGTCATAGCGCAGTCCAGAGGCAATGGCGATGCGCTTAATACCGGGAATCGCCCGCGCCTTGCGATACAGCTGCGTGGTGGGCGAATGATCGGTCACCAGGTTTTTGCAGATGGTGGGAAACACGCAAGACAGTCGCCGACAGTTGGCGTGAATCTCCGAGTCCTTGCAATTCAAGTGGTACATATTGGCCGTGGGGCCACCGAGATCGGAAATAGCTCCGGTAAAACCCGGCACCTTGTCGCGAATGTCTTCAATCTCTTTCAACACCGACTCGTGGGAGCGACTTTGAATCACTCGCCCCTCATGTTCGGTGATGGAGCAGAAAGTACAACCGCCAAAACAGCCACGCATAATATTGACCGAGGTTTTGATCATATCGTAGGCGGGTATTTTGGCATCGCCGTAGGACGGGTGCGGTCGACGCTGATAGGCCAGGTCAAACAGACTATCCATTTCCTCGGTTTCCAAAGGGATTGGCGGCGGGTTCACCCACAGCTCTTTGGTGCCGTGCTTCTGTACCAGCACTCTGGCATTGTGAGGGTTGGATTCCTGATGCAACACCCTTGAGGCGTGGGCGTAGAGCACCGCGTCCTTTTGCACTTTTTCAAACGACGGCAGACGTATACAGGTATCCTTCAACTCCCACTCGCTGCGCCCCTGTAGCGGCATGGGAATAATGCGCACTGGTTGTTCTTCTTCTGCTGCGGTGGATTTATCGGCACAGGACTGCCCATCCTCACCACCGCCTTCCGCGTATTCGTAGGGGTTGGGCAGAGCATCAATATGCTTGGGCCAATCGATGCGAGTTGAATCTATTTCCGTCCAACCTGTGGGAACTTCGCTGCGAATAATCGCTGTACCGCGAATATCCAGCAGTTCATTGATATTTTTGCCCAGAGACAGCTGATGAGCCACCTCGGCAATCGCGCGCTCGGCGTTGCCGTACAGCAACAAATCAGCGGTGGCGTCGAACAATACGGAACGACGCACCTGATCGCTCCAATAGTCGTACTGGGCGATACGGCGCAAACTGGCCTCGATACCACCGAGCACCACCGGCACATCAGTGAAGGCTTCTTTGCAGCGCTGGCTATAGACAATCACGGAACGATCCGGGCGCTTACCCGCCTCACCGTGGGGCGTGTAGGCATCGTCGTTGCGAACTTTCAGATCGGCCGTGTAACGGTTGATCATGGAATCCATATTGCCCGCTGTCACGCCAAAGAACAGGTTCGGCTTGCCCAGCGCTTTAAATGCTTCAGCGCTGCGCCAGTCGGGCTGGGCAATAATGCCCACGCGAAATCCCTGGGACTCGAGAAAGCGTCCCATGATGGCCATACCAAAACTCGGGTGATCCACATAGGCATCGCCGGTGACTAGGATGATATCGCAGCTATCCCAGCCGAGCTCATCCATTTCCTGGCGCGACATGGGCAGGTAAGGCGCAGTGCCGTAACATTCGGCCCAATACTTGGGATAACCGAACAAGGCATCGGCTTTGACAGGGGTCGCTAAGGGACGAGACATGGTTTCGCTCACAGATTCAAAAAACACGCTATTTTCTCAAAAATAACGTCTCTATGACAGATCTAATATTGCCGCAAACCCGTATAAACACTGAGGAATAAGCCCACTTAAACCAGGTGAAAGTGCATCGTTACCGACTGTTACAAAGTGATACACCTCCACCAGGGCCGTTGATATATGATCCTCAACTCGACCTCTGCAGCCGACCAAAGTAGGGAACTGACAGCGAAGACAGGGTTCCCAAAAGAACTTAGAATTAATACATCAGACCATTAGCCTTCAACTACATACCTATGCCTTTGAAACCCGCCATCCTGACCTCAGCACTTGCGCTTGTTCTCAGCGGCTGCCAGTCCACCTACATCAGCGAACCCCTACAGGATCTGACAACGCCGCTTTCCGGTACCCATGAAACCGCCGATGCAGAGCACCCGCTCAAGCTCTGGATTGAAGATTTCAACGACCGGCAGCTCGAATTACTGATCGAGCAGGGACTGACCAGCAGCTTCACCCTCGCGGAAGCTGCAGCCCGTGTGCGCGCGGCACAACAGCAGAGCATCATCAGTGGGGCTCCACGCCTACCGACACTGGACCTCAACAGTAGCGGTCAGCGTCAGAAGTTGGGCACCGAC
>JALUYN010000682.1 GCA_027012915.1 Cellvibrionaceae bacterium | reverse complement strand
AACCCAAAGTACTGTGACTGGCCGCTTTGGCTGGAAAGCCGGGCAACCCTCGTTGCTGCAACAAAATGCGGCAGCATTTAATGGTGACATGGGCCTTACCAGCCATTTGTTTGTCAGTGAAAACTGCACCGAGCAACAGCGTATTTGCCAGGACACAATCAACGGCAATGACGCAGAGGGCACCGAAGTCAGTCGGCATATTCTCAATCAGGTGACCTTTTATACTGGCAATCTGGCAGTACCAACTCGACGCACCCCAAATGCCGAAAATGTGCAAAAAGGCGAGGTGTTGTTTTCAGAGATCGGATGCCACCAGTGCCACACACCGTCCCATCGCACCGCTGGCGACTACCACCAGGCCTGGCTGGCCAATCAGAGCATTGCCCCCTACACCGACCTGCTGCTACACGATATGGGCGAAGAGCTCGCCGATCACACCCGAGAGTTCAACGCCACCGGCCGCGAGTGGCGCACACCGCCGCTGTGGGGTATAGGCTTGACAAAAATCGTCAGCGGTCACGAACACTATCTACACGACGGCCGCGCCCGGTCGCTGGAGGAAGCCATTCTCTGGCACGGTGGTGAGGCCTCGCGCAGTCGCAAGGCATATCAGCAATTGCCAGGAGAACAACGTCAGCAATTACTGGCATTTGTTGCAGATCTTTAACTAGAATGCCCGCTCTTGAAACCGCATTACGCCCTTGAGTCACCAGTATGGTTTGTATGAATGTTCATTCTGATACGTCATCCCCGGGCAAGCGGGGGGATCTGTTTTAAAAGCACTCAGGATTCACGAGCTTCCCGCCTGCACGGGAATAACGGGCTAAATATAGAAGGAAAAAGCCAATGACCTTCCGCCGCATCAGCGTATTGCTGACATCACTGTTGTTGATTTCCGGTTGCAGCCAACGCACCCCTGAACAACAATTTTTGCATGCTACCACCTCACAAGTGATTCAACCGGCGTACCGCGATCTCGCCAAGCAAAGCCAGTTATTGCTGGCTACTATTACCGAGCATTGCCCGACGGACGATGAGGCCAGCAGAACACAGTGGCGCAACACTATGGCCAGCTGGCAACGCATTCAGGCTATTCAATTCGGCCCCATCAGAGACCTGAACCTCGCCTGGGAAATCCAGTTCTGGCCCGACAAGAAAAACCTGGTAGCGCGCAAGAACCGCAGCCTGCTGCAAGAAGAGCAAGCCATCACTCTGGAGCGACTGCAGAAAGCCAGTGTCGCCAGTCGTGGCCTTTGGTCCCTGGAATATCTGCTGTTCGATGCCCAGACCAAAACTCTGTCCACTCCGCAACGGCGCTGCCAGCTACAAGCAGCAGCAGCTGAAAATCTTGCCTCGGTCACTCAACAATTATCTGCAGCTTGGGACGAGAAGTACGCCGCCGTACTGACCACACCCGGCGAGACCAATGACGACTTCCCAGCAAGCGGCAATGCCATCGCGGCAATCATCGACAGCTATCTGACGCATTTGGAAATCATAAAAGGCCGCAAGCTGGCACCAGCATTGGGAATAAATAATCGCGCCAAGCGCAGCAATCCCTACCTGCTGGAATCCTGGCGTTCACAGCACTCCCTGACTAACCTGCGACTCAACCTGGAAGCTCTGCAACGCCTGATGCACCAAGGGGGCCTCGAGGACTTCCTCATGGCCAAACAACAACCAGAGCTGGCCGCAGAGATAAACGCGCATCTGCAGCAGCTATTGGAAAAGCTGCCGACTGCCGAAGCTGGGCTGTTCGCCCTGATCAACGAGCAAGACGTTGACGCAATCACTGCCGTATACCAACAGCTGCCCGAACTGATCGCGTTGTTTAAGAGGGAACTGCCTGGCAAGCTCGATCTGCAAATGGGCTTCAACAGCAATGACGGAGACTGAGGTACGTCATGAAACGTCGGCAACTGCTGCTGGGTAGTGGCTCAGTTTTAGCCGCTGGATTATTGGGGATGCAGCAGTTCGCTGGCCAATCCGCGACTTCCGGTCTACTGCTATCGGCCTATACGACGCCCGAAGGCAAACATTTCATCGCAGGAGTGGGACGCAACGGCGAAGACGTGTTTGCGCTGGAAGTCCCGTGGCGGGCCCACGACAGTCTGGCCCTGCCTGGCAATCAACAGGCGCTGTTCTTCGCCAGGCGCCCGGGCACACGAGCCTATGTCGTCGACCTGAACCGCGGCACATTGCAACACACCATTACCTCTGCTCCGAACCGTCACTTCTATGGTCACGGTTGCGTCAGCGTTGACGGTCGCCACCTGTTCACCACCGAAAACAACATCGACAATAGCAGTGGCTGCATTGGTATTTACGATATTCGCAGCGGCTTCAAGCGGCTCGGAGAGTGGCATAGCCACGGCATCGGACCACATCAGCTGGCCTTGCTCAACGACGGCCGCACCCTGGCAGTTGCCAACGGCGGCATACAAACGCACCCGGAGCGCGGCAGGGACAAACTCAATCTCGACACCATGCAACCATCACTGGCTTACGTAGACAGTGAATCCGGCACTTTGATTGATGCATTCCTCCCACCACACCACCAGCAGAGCATTCGTCACCTGGCTGTTGCACCCGACGACAGCGTGGTCGTGGCCGTTCAATTTCAGGGAGATCCTGACACCTTGCTGCCACTCGCTTACCAACACGCAGGTGAGCAACAACTGCAACCGCTGGCTGAGGACGAAATGATCTGGCAACGCCATCAACAGTACACCGGCAGCGTCTGCATCAGCGATGACGGCCATCGTGCGCTGTTAAGCTCCCCCCGTGGCGGCATCGTCAGCGCCTGGGATCTGCGGGAGCGAAAGTTGCTGTCAATAATCAAACAGAGAGACGGCGCCGGCGTGGCCTTTGATCCAAACTCACGCGAGTTTGCACTCAGCAATGGCCAAGGCCAAATAACCAGTGTCGGTGCTGCCGACCTGATGCAAAACCGGCAGCACAGCCACTACTTTGCAGGACGCCGCTGGGACAATCATATGAACTATGTTTCCGAAAACCATAGTTCTCAAAACCATAGTTCCCAAACCTGATACGAGAGGATTGCAATGAGCGCAACATTGGGACGACGTGCACTGCTAAAACAAAGCTTGATAGCAGGCGCCGGATTGGCCGCCACTGCCTGTATGCCACAGGTAAAACTGACGCAGCACGGTGATTATCGCTACACCCTGACACTGGAAGAAGCCGACTTCGAACTAATCCCCGGCACGCAAACTCCCGGAATGGGCTTCAATGGCCAATACCCCGCCCCTGTATTGCGGGGCCGTCAGGGGCAACCCATCGAAATCACGGTAGTCAACAAACTGCGCGAACCCACCACCATCCACTGGCACGGTTTGCGTATCGACATTGCCATGGACGGTGTGCCATTTTTGTCCCAGGCGCCCATCATGCCCGGACAGTTGTTTGTCTACCGCTTTACACCACCAGATGCCGGAACCTTCTGGTACCACCCCCACGTCAACAGCGTGGTACAACTGGGCAAAGGCCTGGCGGGGCTGATGGTTATCGAAGAAGCACCGGGGCAAGGATTCGAACCCAGTGAATTTGGCACAGACCTGCCTTTGGCGCTAAAGAACTGGCACCTGAACGACGATGGTTCTTTCAAACCGCTGAGCATTCCTCGCTATGCAGCTCGAATGGGCACACCCGGCAACTATGAAACGGTCAATGGTCTGCATAAGCCCACCTTTGATATTGCGGCAGGGCAGTGGACTCGCCTGCGCTTCGCCAATATCGACAACACACTGGTCTACAAGCTCAGGGTCAAGAACTATCCGGCCTATATCGTCAGCATTGACGCCAACCCACTGCCACAGCCCATCCCTCTCAAGGAACATGCACTTGGCGCCGGCATGCGTGTCGATATTGCCCTGAAAGCACCAGCAGCCGGTGAGGAAATCGAAATACAAAATGGCAAAGGTCGACTGTTTTTTGATTTTGTCAGACTGCGCAGCATTGACTCATCCCTACCGCCGGCGGGCCCCATGCCTAAGCTGCCACTCAATCCTATTCCCGAACCGGATCTGGGCAATGCCGAAACGCTGAAATTCGTCTTCGAGTGGGAGGGAGCCATCACCCCCGCCGACGACCAGGGCAAAGCCAAACACAAATTCTGGACCATCAATCGGCGCGCCTGGGAAGGTATGAGCGCAAACAACATTCCCGAGCCACTGGCCCGATTGGAACTGGGCAAGACCTATGTTTTCGATTTGAAAAACAACACCCCGCACCACCACCCGATTCATCTGCACGGATTTATGTTCAAGGTGATCAAATCCAATCGCCGCCGCATTGACCCCTGGTTTACCGACACCGTGCTCATGGCCAAAAACGAGCGTGTGAAAATTGCCTTTGTCGCAGACAACCCCGGCCGCTGGATGTATCACTGCCACGTAATCGAGCATATGAAAACCGGCTTGATGGGTTTTATAGAAGTCAGTTAAAGCGCAATATTTCTACTACACTTTCGGTTACCAAAACTGTTATTAGACCTCGCAGCGGCATGAACAGACGAGGTCAACAAGGATCAAGAAAACATGGGTTACACCTTTACTCCGCTGCACGTGGATATCGCCCGTAATTCCACCGACGACTTCAACCTGTTTCATGACAAGCTGAAATGGCAAGAGGTGGAGCGCAACCCCTTTGGCGGCCCAATTCTTCTGGGCTTTCAATTGGAGATGCTGATCGAAGGCGTAATTCATCAATACCGGCAGGAGCACCAGGAAGAGACGTTGATCGAGGACAAAGGTCTTAACTTCAGCAACTATCAGTTCTCTTTTGCAAACGCGGTCAAGCCCAACCAAAACGTTGAAGTCCAGATCAAGAAATCCCAGCTGAGCGAGCAAGACGACAACACCGTACTCAGCAATCGGATGGTAGTGAAAGCCGACGGCAAACTCAGCCTGATGGGTTTCAAGAAAGAGTCAAAACAACCTCTGGTTCTGCCCGACGCTGAGCTGCCGGACCTGACCATGTTAACGCCCCTCACTGATCGCGAGTTCCTCGAGGGCAGCGACTATTTTGTCAAACGCAAATTTATGACCACCAGCAATGCCAAGAACTTCCTGTGCAGTTCTCTTCAGGAACAATCCGACTTTATTAACGAAGTGGAAGGCAAAGCCAGTTTCCCGGAGATATTCCCCTGTGCCCTGCTCTCCAGCGCACTGCTGGAAAAAGCCAAAGCGGAAGATCTGGATTTCAAACGCGACCCACTGGTGTACACGAGCCACAAGATCAGTATAGATCGTCGGCAATTACAGCAACTTCACAGCAACGATTGTATTCACATATTGATTCGCCAACGCCCGGGCGACACCGCAGAAACCGAGGTGGAATGCTACGGCATCGTCAATGGCGA